>JACCYW010000377.1 GCA_013696275.1 Chloroflexota bacterium
GGTCGAACTGAGGCGGCCAGTGGAGGCGACCGCCTGCTGGAACGTGGTGTGCAGGCGTCCGGTCATCGGGTCGAGCAACGCCGGTAGAGTGTCGACGTAGGTGCTCCGCAGCTTGGTGAAGAGGCGCCAGTCGAGGAGCATCGGGATCATCGGGTGCGCTGGCCGGAGGTCCTCCAGGACACCCGCGTCAGTGGAGAAGCCGGTCTTCGTCCGGCGCCCGCGGGGCAGGTCGAGCTCATAGAAGAGGACCTGTTCGAGCTGCTTGGGACTGCCCAGCGTGAAGCGGTGCCCAACCGATCGGAAGATGTCCTCCTCGAGGCGCCCGATGGCCTCGCTGAACTCGACCGAGAGCCCGGCCAGGGCCACCGTGTCGATGGCCACACCGGTCGCCTCCATGTCGGCCAGGACCGGTATGAGCGGAAGCTCCAACTCATCGAGCACCCCCTGGAGGCCAGGTTGATCGGCCAGCGCGAGGACCATCGACTCGTGTGCTGCCGCCGCGGCAAGGGCCTGGATGCCAGCGTGCTCGCGCCCCCGAAGCTCGCCCGCCTTGGGTAGCTCCTGGCCCAGTCGCTCGGCGCTGATATCGGCCAGGCTCTGGCTGCGCAGCGCGGCGTTCAGGATGTAGGCCGCGATCTGGGTATCGAACGCAGCGCGTGGCGGCGCCCGTCCCGATGGCCATGTCGCGCTCCGCTCGGCGCGCGGATCCTGGCGGCACAGCTCCCAGACCAGGAATTGCTTCACGTCGTGCCCGACCAGTGGCCGACCGGAGCGCAGGATGGCCGCCGCCAGCAGCGCGGCTGACTCGTCGTCCGCGGCGAGCGTCCGTCCGTCAGCCGTGCAGACCGCCAAGCCCAGGAGCGTGCCACGACGTGGATGCGGATCGTCCAGGGCTAGTCCTATCGTCAGCTCCGCCTGGGCACTCAGCCAGGCATCGACATCCTGCGCCGGATCGAAACGTTCGATCGCCTCCGCATCGCGCAGCGCCGCCGCCAACCGCTGGCGCGGATCCTCCCCGGCGACCGCCACAGCGATGGCCCCTCGGCCGCCGGCGGTCATCCCCCTGTCGACGCCGATGCCCGAGACGGCACCGAAGTCCATGCTCAGCTGCAGTCCGGTGCCATCCCCCACCAACGAGCCACCGGCCTGCCCAGCGGCGGCCGGCGAACGGCCCGGGACGAGCGCCGCCGGGATCGGGCCGCCCCGATCGGCTTCCCGAAGCAGGTCGCCGGGAGCGCGTACGTCCTCGCCGTCGATGCCCGGCAACCGCTCGACCAGGGTCCTGAACTCGTACTCCCGGAAGAGCCTCAGGACCTCCGCCCGGTCGTAGTCGCCCAGTCGCGCGGTGGTCAGGTCCAGCTCGATGGGTACGTCGCGCGCGATGGTCACCAGCTCGCGTGAAAGGAAGACCTGGTCGCGCAACTCCGCCAGCTTGTCCCTGAAGCGTTCCGGCTTTATCCCATCGAGCGCCCCATAGAGACCCTCCAACGTGCCGTGCTCGATGAGCCAGCGGGCGGCCGTCTTGTCGCCGACACCCGGCACGCCCGGGATATTGTCGGTCGCGTCGCCCTTAAGTGCCTTGAAGTCGATCATCTGGTCGGCAGCCAGGCCGTAGCGCTCGCGGATGCGGGCCGGATCGTAGACGACGGTCGATGCGACGCCCATACGGGTGGTCATCAGGTTCGTCCGCTCGGTCACCAACTGGAGCATGTCCAGGTCGCCCGACACGATCATCGAGCCGAGCTGACGGGCCTCCGCCTGGCGGGTGAGGGCGCCGATGAGATCATCGGCTTCGAAGCCCTCCAGTTGGTACATCGGGATGCGGAAGGCGGCCAGGAGTTCACGGATGAGCGGGAACTGGTCGCGCAGGTCATCAGGCGTCGGACGGCGAGTTGCCTTGTAGTCCACGAATCGGTCGGAGCGGAAGGACCGGCCGACATCGAAACAGCAGATGACATAGTCGGGTCGCACGTCCTGGAAGCCCCGCAACACGATGCTCCAGAAGCCAAAGACGGCATTGACCAGTTGGCCGCGGCTCGTCGTCAGGGGCGTTTCGAGCAGCGCGAAGTAGGCGCGGTATATCAGGCTGTGCGCGTCCAGCAACATGAGCTGTTCCACTGGCCGCGAGTGTAGTCGCGGCCCGGATCAGCGGCCTTCCAGCCTCCGAGCGATGGGCCGCAGCAGGAGCAGAAGCACGCCCACGCCGGCCAGTACGAGTCCGACGATCGCGACACCCGTATCCCCGCCGGGCCAAGCCGACGCGTCGTCGATGGTCGTCACGGGCGCGGGCGTCGGCCGTTGGCTGGGCAGTGCTGCCGTGTCGTTCGGTGGCAGCGTGGCTGTCGGGTCGACTGCCTCGGTCGCCCTGGGCGACGGCGTCGGGGACGGGCCCGACCCTTCCGATATCGGATCCTCGGACTCCGCTGACCGGTCCGGCTCAGCCTGGCTGTCAGAGGCGAAGGGAGCGACGTCCGGGCCGATCGTCGCGACCGGCGAGGCATCGTCGCCCACCTCGACCGCTCCTCCCTGCGACGTCCGCGGGGGTGGCGCGCTCTCTGGCGTGTCGGACGTCGCGCCGGCGGCTGTGACCGGACCCTCGTGCGTGGCGGCGGTCCCGGCAGAGCCGCCCGGACCGGCCGGGCCGGTCGACGGCCAGCCACTGCCGATGACGACGAGAACGAGGCCGATGGCTATGGCAGCACCGGCCAGCGGCTGCATGATCTGCCGGCGGGGAGGATCCAGCCCCGGCAGCAGCCTGGCCCCCCGGAGCAGCCTGGTCAGGGCTGAGCCGCGCGCGGCTGCCGCCTGGGCGGCGGTGATGCGGAAGTCCCTGGTCCGCCTGGCTGCTGGCATGTGCGCCACCGCCGTGCTAACGGAGCGGAGGTCACCGACCAGGCTGGCGCATCCGGGACAGCTTTGGATGAGTCGCTCAGCCTGGCTCATCTCGACCGCGTCCAGTCCGTCATCGAGCGACCGCGCGATGAGCAGGCGGTCGTGGTGATCGTGGTCGGTGCCGTCGGGCAACGCCGGCTGGTGGCGGTCCATGGGTCGGTCAGACGCCTCTAGTCGCGCAGCAGTTCCATGTCGGGCAGGAGCAGATCACGTAACGCGAGGCGCCCGCGATGGATGCGCGACTTGACGGTGCCGAGCGAGACCCCGGTCATATCGGCGATCTCCTGGTAGTCATAGCCCTCCACGTCGAAGAGCACGATGGCCTTGCGCTGGTCGACGGTTATGTGTTCCATCGCCGCCGCGATGACCGTGTGGCGGGAACGAAGCAGAGTGGTCCGTTCCGGGCCCTCCGACTCATCGGCCGGTGGTTGCCACGCATCATCCTCCCACTCGGGATAGGGGTCGGCCGGACGACGCTTGCGGACACGCAGGATGTCCGTCGCCGCGTTGAGGGCGATCCGTGTCAGCCAGCTCCGAAACGAGCCACCGCGGAACCTGGCCAGGTTGCGGTAGCAGTTCAAGAATGCCTCCTGGACAGCGTCGGCGGCCGCCTCGCGGTCGCGCACGACCCGCACGGTCAGTGCGAACAGGTAGTCCTGATAGAGCTCGACGAGCCTGTTGAACGCGTCCAGATCGCCCGACAGCACCTGCTCGACGAGGGCGCGATCGCGGGCGTGAAGCTCATCGGCGGCCCGCCGGGCACGGTCATCCACGCGTGACGATCGACCTCCAGCCTCGGTGGGCTCGACGCCGCCCAGGTCCTTCTGGTCGGACGGCACCGATCTTGGTACGGCGGGTGGGATTCGAACCCACATGCCCTTGCGAGCAGCAGAGTTTGAGTCTGCCCTGTAAACCGTTCCAGCACCGCCGCGTACCCCGCACTATACCGGGGGGCCATGCCGCCGCAGCCTCGTCGCGACCGCAGCTGGACCTTAGACCGGCAGTCCTCGGGCAGCCGCCAAGCCAGCGATCCTGGCTACGGCGGCCGTGGCGCCCTTGGCGGCGTACTTCCGCTGTGCTTCGCGCATGTGCTCCACGGCCTCGCTGGGCAGCCCTCGCGCGAGTGCTACCTCCGCCAGCACCATCATCGCCTCTGCCTCCTCGAGCGGCGCCTGCGCCGCGACCAGGAGTGCCAGAGCTTCCGACGCCAACCGCGCGGCGCCCTCCAGGTCACCTTGTGCCAATGCCTGCCGCGCGCCGGCGCGCCGAGAGATGGTCTGCGTGTATGCGTCACTCTCCGCCGCGCGGGCGGCTTCTTCCAGAAGGTCAGTCACGGAATCGATGTCCTCAGCGAGTCGCGCCATGGCATCGACCTGCAGAGCGACCAGGGTCAGCCGCTGATACTCGTCACCGGCAGCCGCCAACAGCTCGGCTCCCTCCCTGGCCATCTCCTTGGCCTCCACATCAGCGCCCACTGCCAGCAGGGCTGCGGCGTATTGTCCGAGGTCGGAGCCGAGCGCCATGGTCTCGTCCAGATCCATGCGCAGCGAACGTACCTGCGAGAACGAATCCTGCGCCCCGCTGCGATCGCCCACCAGGACCAGAAGAGCCGCCTCAGCCGAACGGGCCTGGGCGGCCGTGGACGGACCGGGCGCCGTGGCAAGGATCGCTCGGGCCTCGTTCAATGCGTCGGTCGCTGAGACCGAGCTGGGCGCCAGGCACAGGAGCGTCGTCGCGACGGCGAACCGCCCGTCGAGTGGGTCGCCCGACGCGGTCGCTTCCGATGCCGTGCGACGTGCCGCCTCCAGGCCGTCATCCCAGCGCAGGCCGTTGATGGCCAAGGTGGCATGGATGAGCGACGCGTACCGGCGTCCCTCCGCGTCGCCGGCCCGGTCGGCGACCTGCTCGAGCTCCGGAAGCAGCTCCGCCAGCTCGTCGATGGCCTCCGGTTCGCTCCACGTGCGAGCGTCGATGGTCTTGGCTCGAAGCCGGAGACCGGCGCTCACGTCGGCCTGGGCAGCCGCGATGGCCTGGGCTTGGGCGAGCGTGGCGAGGGCGTCGTCCACGTGGCCAGACGCTTCCTGGATGCGCGCCATGCGCTCCAGGGTGGCCAGTTCCTCGTGCGGTGACAGGGTACGGAGGTCGAGCGCCCGGCGGTAGAAACCGGCCGCGGCCGGCCGGTCCTCCCGGGCGATGGCTTGCTCGGCCGCGCTCAGCAACTGGTCAGAGGCCCGCCGCCCGAGCTCGCGAGCAGCCGCGTCGTGGCGACCCAGCTCAGCGCGATAGAGGAACGCCTGCTCCAGGTGGTAGCCCACGACAGCCCCCGATTCGGGCACGCGGTCGCCGCTGCGCTCGATCAACCAGTCGGCGAAGCCGGCATGAAGCTCGGCGCGTTCGACTTTGGGGAGCGCCTCGTAGGCAGCATCACGGATGAGCAGATGGCGGAAGCGGAACGCCTCGTCGCCGCCGGAGCCGCCGGAGCCGCCGGAGCCGTTACGCGGTTCAGGCCGCACGAGCTCCTTGCGCACCAGTGACATCAGCGAGGTGGTGACCCCCGGACGGTCGGGTTCGGCGGTCAGCGCCGCGACGGCGCTGCGCTCGAAGACCCGGCCGGCGACCGACCCTCGCTCGGCGACCAGCCGCTCATCGGATGGCAGTCGCTCCAGGCGAGCCGCCACGAGCGCCCCGATGGACGGCGGGACGGCCAGGGCGAAGGCGCCCTCGGTGGCGACCCAGTCTCCGCCGACCTCCTGGAGATGGCCCTCCTCGACCAGGCTGGCCATCATCTCCTCGACGTAGAGCGGGTTCCCTTCCGCCGCCTCGGCGATGCGGACGCGCAGGACCTGGGGCACCGCCGCGCCCCCTGGCAGCGCATCGATGAGGCTTTCCGCCGCCACCGTGCCGAGTGGCTCCAGGAGGATGGTCTGCGCATTCAGTTTGCCGCCGCCCCACGTGGGACGGTCCTCCAACAGCTCTGGCCGGGCCATGCACACGAGCAGGATGGGCGCGTCCCGACTCCAGTCGACGATGTGCTCGATGAGGTCGAGCAGGGTCGCCTCGGCCCAGTGGATGTCATCGAAGACGACGGTCAGGGGGCGATCGGCGGCCAGGGACTCGAAGAGCTTGCGCACGGCCCAGAAGAGTTCTTCCTGCGGGGCCGCCTCAGACGACACTCCCACGGCAGTGCTGATGCGCTCGGCGATGACCTGGCCATCAGCGTGCCTGGCGGCGAGCGATCCGATCTTCTGCATCGCTTCTTCGACCGAATCGTCATCGTCGATCGACGCGGCGGCGCGGACGATCTCGGTGAGCGGCCAATAGGTGATGCCCTCTCCGTAGGGCAGGCAACGACCGCGCAGCATGGTTGCCTCACTGCCCAGACCGTGGCGGAACTCACCTACCAGCCGGCTCTTGCCAACGCCGGCCGACCCCAGCACCGTGAACAGATACGGCTTGCGCTCCGTCACCACATCCGTCCACACGTCACGCAAACGGCCCAATTCGCGCTCGCGACCGACCATCGGAGCGTCAAGGCGCCTGATGTGTGCTTCGGCTCCCTGGGTGACACCGATGAGCCGCCATGCGGCGACAGGCAACGCCTTGCCCTTGGCATCGATACCCGCCAGACGCTCCACCTGGACGGCATCGCGGACGAGCTTGTAGGTGAGGCTGCCGAGCAGGATCTCGGTCGGCCCGGCGGCCTGCTCGAGGCGAGCGGCGGTGTTGACGGCATCTCCGGTCACCAGGGTCTGACCGGCCGACGGATCCCCGGCGACGACCTGGCCGGTGTTGACGCCGGTGCGGTTCTCGATTCGGAGGCCCGTTTCCTGCTCGAGCTCCAGGTTCAGCAGCTCCAGCTGTCCGCGCATCTCATGTGCCGCGCGGACCGCCCGCAAGGCGTCGTCCTCGTGCAGGATGGGGATGCCGAAGACGGCCATGATCGCGTCGCCGATGAACTTCTCGACGGTGCCGCCATGACGCTCGATGATCGGTCGCATGGCCCCGAAATAGCGACCCATCAGGCTGCGCAGCGCCTCAGGGTCCATCCGCTCGCCGAGTGCGGTCGAGCCAGCGAGGTCCGTGAACAGGATGGTCACGGTCTTGCGGACCTCTCGCGCCGGGATGATGGGGGCGTCGAATCGATTACCGCACTCGTTGCAGAACTTGGCGCCTGCCGCATTCTCAGTGCCGCAGTTCGGACAGAGCACCATGACGATGAGTGTATAGAGAGCCGGTGGCTGGGCCATGGCCGGCGCTGGCTTGGGCCTCCGCTCGTCACACGGTGTATGGTGGCAAGGCGCCGAACCGGCCAGCGGATCCCAGACGTTCCCGGGGCGGCGACCAGGAGGCTCCCATGTCTATCCTCACCCGTCGGCGCTACATCAGCGCTCTCATCGGTCCAGCGCTCTGTGCGACGGTCTTCGGCTCGACCATCGCCGCCGCCGGCGGCCCGGCCCGCCTGTGGGTCGACGACGATGGGATGGCCGGCCCGCGCTCCTGCGACTCGGCCAGGCAGGCGTTCACCAGCATCCAGGAGGCGGTCGATGCGGCATCTGCCGGGGACATCATCCGTGTCTGCCCAGGCGACTACACCGAGGAGGTGGTCATCGGTGAGGGCCTGGATGGACTGCGCATCCGTTCGACCGAACCTGGCGCTGCCGTCCTGCGACCGCCCCTGAGCGGCGGATCGCCGAGTATCAGCGCCATCGCCGGCGGGGCAGCGACCTCACTCCTGAGGGTGGAGGGTCCTGACGGCATCCGCATCCGCGGCTTCTCGATGCGCGCGCCCACGAGCGGCTACTGCCAACGGGTCGGCGCGATGGTCGACGTCACCGGCGGGAGCCAGGACGTGGTGATACGCGATACCCACATACGGGCTGGCGGGTCTGACACCATCGGCGACTGCGGTTACGACTCCGGCATCATCGTCTCGAACGGCTCAGCCGCTCTCCTGCGCGACAACGGTGTCAAGGACTTCCAGGGCGCCGGGATCGCCGTCTTGAGTACTGGCACAGAGGCGACCCTGACGGGCAACACGGTCTCCTATCACCACGCCAAGGAGGCGCCGCTGGGGACAGCGTTGGGCGCCGGCATCCAGATCATCTCGGCCGATGCCGTGCTGGAGGGCAACACGGTCGATGGCCTCACCAGCGCGGCCATCACGACGCCCCTGCTGGGCACGGGCATCTACGCCTTCGGGATCTCGGATGGCCTGCGCATCCGAGGAAGCCTGGTGGCCGACGCGTCGATCGGCCTGTCCCTGGTGTCGGTGACTGGCGCGCTCATCGAGGACAACGACTTGCGCAACAACCGGGAACTCGACTGCTCCGATGACTCGACCGGATCCGGGACAGCCGACACCGCCAACACCTGGATCGGCAACCTTGGCCACCCTTACCAGTCCAGTCCAGCGGGTATCTGCTCCCAGGCCCCGTGACGATCCGAGTCTGGGATCAGTGCCGCTCAGCGAGGTTCGGCACGCCCTCCTAGCCCGGAGCCGATGTCGGCCAGATACTCCACCCGCCGCCCGGCCTCACAGCGCGGCACGTGGCCGTCCGGGTGGCCGCCAGACCAAGGGAGCTCACCCGGGCGGTGCAGCGGGAGCGCATCTCGTGTCGGATGGGCGCCACGGGCCTACGGTCGTCGCCAGGAGTGCTCATCTGGTGCCGGAAGAGCCCTGACGTGGGCGCTCGGCACGAGACGAAGTGGCTAGCTCCTCGCCATGGCTGTGTCTATGCCCCTTTGACAGTGACCAGCGGGCGACCCCGCAGCGGGCGACCAGGTCTCCACCGCGCAACAGTCCCTCCTCACCGGTCGGCTGCTCGTTGGGCGGACGATCTGACCGTCGGGGGGCGTATCGCGGCTCATGGCTCTCGGCGGCTGGCCACCCGAGGATCCTCACCGGTCGGGCTGCTCGTTGGGCGGACGATCTGACCGTCGCTAACCCTCGTCCGCCTCGACGCTAAAGTCGACGAGGCCACGGCCGAGCGCGCGCCCGACGGCAGCCACGAGCTCAGCGTCATAGGCGACCCGACTCCGCAGCCTCATCTCCTGCTCATTTCCAGCGCCTGACGGGATGTGGAGGACCACCGGGGTCTCGCCGGGCCGGCTGCGGATCAGTTCCCGCAACCCTTCCAGCACGCCTATCAGCATCTCTTGGGGCGCGTAGCGGAAGTGGACGTGGAGCGACTGGCCCGCGGCCGCCTCGACTGGCTGCGTCGGGGCCGCTTCTTCCGCGACGAGCTCCGCCCGAGCTTCGTCGGGCCATGGTGTCTGGTCGTGGTCGTCGGGCGCGAGCGCTGCCACTGACTGTGGCGCCTCAGGTTCGATGCGCGGCTCGACCGGCATCGCAGCAGGCGTCCCGACGGCCCCGCCGAGGGAGCCTGGTCGGGGCCCGATGCTGACCTCGATGGTGCCTTCCAGGTTCACGCCTCGAAGGGGCGAGACGCGGGGCACGGTGCGGACCATGGCCGCGTCCGACACCATCGCCACGGCGACCGGCTCCGGTCGTCCCATGGCGTTGCCGGGCATCGTGGCGGAGCCGTTGCGACGCCTTCGATCACCTGCCGAGAGCGCAGCGGCGAAGCCGTCAGGGCCCAGGGCGGTGGCCTGTTCCCAAGTCCAGACGGAGTCGGCTAACAGGACCGTCTCGTCGCCCTTGTGGTCGACGCGTCCGGCTACCAGGACGATGCCATCCTCGACCCAGGCCGATCCTGTCTCCTCGAACACCTTGGGGAACACGACCACCTCGACCGACCCCTGGAGATCCTCCAGCGTGGCCACGGCCATGGTGTTGCGGGCTTTGGTGAGAACGCGCCGGATACCGGTCACTACACCGCCGACCACTATGCGCTGCTGATCCAGCTCCTCCCCCAAGTCACCGCTGTAGGTGTTGACATAGCCAGTCATGACATGGGCCAGATCACCCATCGGGTGGCCCGAGAGATACAGTCCGAGAAGCTCCTTCTCCATGCGCATCCGTTCGCGCGCTGGCGCTTCAGAGCGCTTCGGAAGCGGCTCGTCCGGCGCTGCAGCGAACAGCACGTCGAAAGCGGCGATCTGCCCGCTGAGACGCTGGTGCTGCGCCGCCTGGGCCGCCGGAAGGATGGCCGGCAAAGCCTCGATGATCTGCACCGGATGACCGAAGCGGCCCAGCGCGCCCACCCACGCGAGGGCCTCGATGACCCGGGAGTTGACGAGCCGCAGGTCGATCCGGTCGCAGAAGTCGCGCAGCGAGCGGAACGGGCCGCCCTCGGTCCGCGCCCGGATGATCGATTCGATGGCTCCCTGGCCGACATTCTTGACCGCCAGCAGGCCGAAGCGGATGGCGTCCTCCTCGACCGTGAAGTGCAGCCCGCTGACATCCACGTCGGGCGGGCGGACCACTATGGCCAGGCGGCGGCACTCGGCGATGGCGATGCCGACCCGTTCGGTGTTGTCCCGGAAGGCGGTCAGCACGCTCGCCATATATTCGACCGGATAGTTAGCCTTGAGATAGGCAGTCTGGTAGGCGATGAGCCCATAACAGGTGGCATGGGCCTTGTTGAAGCCGTACCGCTCGAACGGTTCGAAGGCCCGGAATACGGCGTCGATGATGTGTGGACTGACACCGCGTTCGGCAGCTTGCCTGACGAAGCGGTCCTTCTGGGCGCGTAGCACGCTCGACTTCTTCTTGCGTATCGCAAAGCCGAGCGTGTCCGCCTCCGGGCCCGTGAAGCCGCCAAGGGCGATGGCGGCGGACATGATGTCCTCCTGGTAGACGAAGATCCCGTAGGTCTTCTTCAGGTAGGGCTCGAGCAGCGGGTGGAGATAGCTGACCGGTTCGGTGCCGTGCTTCCGTCGGATGTAGGCCGGGATGTTCTCCATGGGGCCGGGCCGGAATAGCGCGACCATGGCGGCAAGATCGTGGACCGAGGTCGGCCGCAGCTCCTTGACGTAGCGCCGCATGCCCGGCGACTCCAGCTGGAAGATACCGGTCGTCTCACCGGACGAGAGCAGTTCGAAGGTCCTGGCGTCGTCCAACGGGATGCGCTCCAGGTCGATCGGGTCGCCCTCACGAGTGGCCGCGATGAGGTCCACCGCCTGGCGCAGGATGGTCAGGTTGGAGAGGCCCAGGAAGTCGAACTTGAGCAGGCCCAGGGCCTCCACGCCGTGCATCTCGTACTGGGTCATGACTGAATCGGAGTTGGTGGCGCGCTGCAGCGGCATCAGCTCCGTCAGCGGCTCGCGGCTGATGACGACCCCGGCGGCGTGGGTGGATGCGTTGCGGGCGACACCCTCCACCTGCTTGGCCAGCTCGATGACCTTGCCCACGCGCGGGTCAGCAGCCACCATCTCGCGCAGCGCCGGGGTCACCTGGAGCGCCTCATCCAGCTTGATGCCGAGTTGGTTGGGGATCTGCTTGGCGATGCGATCGACCTCGCCATAGCCCAGGCCAAGCACGCGGCCCACGTCCCGGATGGCGGCTCGGGCGAGCATGGTCCCGAAGGTGATGATCTGGGCGACGTGGTCGGAGCCGTACTTGGCCGTGACGTAGCGGATGACCTCATCGCGTCGGGCATCCTCGAAGTCGACATCGATATCCGGCATCGTCACCCGGTCCGGATTGAGGAAGCGCTCGAAGGGCAGCTCGTAGGCGATGGGGTCGATGGGCGTGATGCCCAATGTGTAGGTGACGATGCTGCCCGGCGCCGAGCCGCGGCAGGTGGTGGCGATCTTCCGCTCGCGGGCGAAGCGGGTGAAATCGGCCACGATCAGGAAGTAGCCGGCGTAGCCCATGCTGGTGATGACGCCGAGTTCGTAGTCCAGTCGCGCCTGTACCGCCGCACTGGTCGCGCCGTACCGCTCGATGAGTCCGCGCTGGCACTCCTCCTTGAGCCAGCTCTCCGCCGTGTGGCCGGCCGGGACCGGGAAGTCGGGCAGGCGAAGCTGCCCGAACGTGAACGAGAGATCGGTCATCTCGGCGATGAGGCGCGTGTTGGAGATGGCCGCCGGCTGGTCCGGGAAGAGGGCGGCCATCTGAGCGGCCGACTTCAGGTACGACTCCTGCGTGTCGAAGCGGAGGCGGTTGGTATCCGTGACGTTGGAGGCGGTGCCGATGCAGAGGAGGACGTCGTGGGCCTCGGCCTGACTCTGGTGCACATAGTGGAGGTCGTTGGTGGCTACGAGGCGAAGGCCCACTTCGGCTGCGAGGCGGAGGAGCTTCTCGTTGAGCCGGCGCTGCTCGGGCATGCCGTGGTCCTGGAGCTCCAGGAAGAAGTCACCCCTGAAGATGTCGCCGTAGTCGCCGGCCAGACGGCGGGCGGATGCGTCGTCGTCGAGCTCCAGGGCGCGGGCGATCTCGCCATTCAGGCAAGCCGAGAGACCGATGAGGCCTTCACTGTGCCTGGCCAGGTGCTCCCGGTCGATGCGTGGCTTGTAGTAGTAACCGTCCAGGTGCGCATCCGTGATGAGCCGGCACAGATTGAGGTAGCCGGTCCAGTCCTTGGCCAGCAGGATGAGGTGGTAGGGCTGGGAGTCCTTGCCACCCTCCCGGTCGGTCATGGAGCGGCGAGCGACATAGGTCTCGACACCGATGATGGGCTTGATGCCCTTGTCGCGACAGGCCTGGTAGAAGGCGACGGCACCATATAGCGCACCGTGGTCGGTTATGGCCAGGCTGTCGAAACCATGGGCGGATGCCTGGCCGACCAGGTCGGTGATCCGCCCCAGCCCATCGAGCAGGCTGAATTCAGTGTGCACATGAAGGTGCGTGAAAGACGCACGTTCGACTCGCGTCAGCGCCATGTGTAGTCCGTGTATCCCGCGTCGTCGTCTTGGCTCCGACCCCCTCGCTCGAACGACTCCGCGATCCAGGGGAGTACCGCGCCCGCGCATGGATACCTGTCACTTGATCCATCCGCGGCCTCTCGGTGCGTCATCGCAGCGGCGCAGCTAACCGTCCGGCCCGAGCGTGGGACGGCCAGCCGGTACCCTGCCCGGCGCGCCACCGCTTATGACCTCAAAGCCAGAGTCGTTACGGAGCACCTGGTAGCCCGACCCAGAGACATGGAGGTCGATCGATCCGCGTCCCACCCGCAGCCGGGAGATCGTCAGCTCCGGGAGCCATTCGGGGAGCGCCGGATGCACGTAGAGGCGCGAGCTATCAGCATCCGATGCCGCATGGATGCCGCATAGGACCGCGATGAGTCGGAACACAGCCGCCGCCGCCCAGGCCTGCGGCACGTTGGCGCCGAGGTATTGGACCGGAAAAGCTCCCTCGTCGCGAGGCAGGCCCGCGAAGAGCTCCGGCAAGCGGTGAGCCACGAAGTGCGACGCAGCGTCGAACATGCCGCGGGCCACCTGCGCCGTCTGGGCATCGAGCCCGTATCGCCGGAACCCGCCGGCGATCACCGCATTGTCGTGCGGCCAGACCGAGCCGGTGTGGTAGCTGAACGGGTTGTAGGCCGGATGATCCGACGAGAGCGTGCGAATCCCCCATCCGGACCACATATCGTCGTGTAGGAGTCGCGCTGCGACGCGCGCGGCCCGCTCGGGCGGGACGACGCCCATCGCCAGCAGGTGGCCAGCATTCGAAGCGACCGACCGCACCGGTCGCTTGTCACCGTCGAGGGCAAGGTAGTAGGTGCCCTCCTCCTCCCACCAGAACGAGTCGTTGATGCGCTCGTACATCCGCTCGGCTTCGGCGCGCAGGAGGCGCGCGTCCTCCGGCCGGCCCAGCACGTCAAAGATGTCGGCAAGTCGCCGCTTCGCGTCGAACGCATAACCCTGTAACTCGCACACCGCCAGCGGAAGCCGCGCGAGCGCACCGTCCTGGTGCGGGATGGCATCGCCGGCATCCTTCCAGCCCTGGTTGTAGTAGCCGCGGGAAGAGCGTGTCTGGTACTCCTGCAGGCCGTCCCCGTCCCGGTCGCCGTGGTGGTCGATCCAGCGCATCGCCGATTCTACCGCCGACAGGTAACGGCGCAGTACATCCTCGTCGCCCGCCCACTGGTACAGGTACGAGACAAGGATCACGAACAGGCTCGTGGCGTCATGCGTCCCGAAGTACGGCGCGAACGGCAACAGCCCGAGCTGCGTCAGCTCTCCGCGCCGGATCTCGTGGAGGATCTTGCCAGGCTCCATGTCCCGTTCGGGGTCGTGGCGGGTGGCCTGGAGCTCCGAGAGCCGCCGGAGGGCCCCGGCGGCGAACTCCGGGTAGCCCCCGATGCCGAGCATCCCCGTGAGCAGTGAGTCGCGGCCGAACAGAGTGACGAACCATGGCACTCCCGCGGCTGGCACGACGGCCCCTCCACTGTCGAGCCGGTCGTGAAGCCGCAGCGCCTCCATGTCTCGGACGGCCTGCTCCCATGCGCGCCGGACGCCGTCGTTCGTCGTCGAGAGTCCAACGAACGGGAGTTCCGGCCCGACGATCCCGGCGCGGTCTTCGGTCAGCGCGTTGCATCCGAGGGTGGTCGGGCGCTCGCCGATGTCGATGATGGGCAGCCACTTGATGCACACGTGCCAGACATCCTTAGGCACGATCAGGGCGACGAACGTCAGCCGACCATTGGCGAACTGCGGGCGGCTCGAGGCGCGTTCGACCCGGACCACCAGCCCTGGGCGGAAGGTCCGGTTCCGATAGCTGGTACGGAGCTCGCCGGCACGCGGGAACCAGCGGGTCTGCAGCGTGCCGCGACGAACCAGTTGGTGCCCCTTGACGTCGAACAAGTCGGCGAAGTCGGATTCGATGCGGAGCTCGAGCACCACGACGACCGGCCTGACGCCGTAGTTCACGAGGTCGTAGTCCTCGTGGACACCGCCCGCCACGGTGCGGTCGAGCCGCAGGCCCAGAGTGCTGGCCGGGATGGAACCGTCCGAATCGAGCAACGCCGGGTTGGTGAATTCGTGGCGGACGGAGAAGTACCTTATCGGCGCGGAGTTCAACAGGACGGGTCGTCGCCCGTTAAGGGTGGCGCCGTAAGCGGAGACGAACCGCGTGTCGCTGGCGAAGAATCCCTGTTCGGCGTCTGGCTCGATACCTCCGTCAGGGGCCGACACGAGGATCCGATCGTCGCGATTGATGGTGATATTGCCGGGCCCGACCTGGACGGGCAGCGTTAGCGACACGCGCGCTCAGGACCGCTCAGTCGACATCGACGGTGGGCTGGGTCGCGCGGCCCTGGAGGCAGTCCGCGGCCGGCAAGACGTAGCGGCTAGCCACCAGCGCGCAATAAGCGATCGAGATGGTGACGATGGCGGCGAATAGCACGAGGCTGACCGTGACGACGACCACCGACACCGCCAGCAGGCCCCCCATGCGGAGTGGATAGGCCAGGAGCAGGAGAGCCGCCAACCGGAATCTAGCGGCGAGCGAGTCGTCATCCCTCCTCGGGTCGGCGACCAGCGAGCAGGCAGCTATCAGCCAGGCCCAGAGGAAAACGAGCCCCCAAGCTGCGGCGGTCGCGAGTGCCCAGCCCATCGGTCCGCCCATGACCGTTATCCCGGCCACGACGTTGACGGCTAACACGAGTGTGCCGCCAATGCCCAGCGCCCCGACCAGGAGGGCCGGCCCAAGCAGTCGCCGGTATGCGCTGAAGGCGTCGGACAGGACGACGTCGTCGCCGCGCACGATGAGCGCAGCCAGCCGGTGGACGCCGATGGCCGGGACAGCCAGCGCGCCAGCGAGCAGCACGGCGCCCGGCAACCAGATCAGCCCCGCTGTCAGGACAAGGAGCAGGCCGATCCCCCAGATGACGTTCGCGGGGACCAACCGCCACGAGTGGTAGTAGAAGTCGAAGGTGGCCGACCGGACCGCCCCGCCGATACTCGGCGGGCCACTGACGGCCCACCGCTCAACCTTTGACACCAGACGCCGCGATACCTTCCACGAAGTAGCGCTGGAAGAAGAGGTATAGCAGCAGGATCGGCAGTGTCGCCAGCGTGACGACGGCCATGAGCGGCGGCCATTGCGTGAAGAACTCGAAGCGGAACTGCGTCAGGCCTAATGGCAGCGGCCAGTTGTCGCGCTCGCTCATGATCACCAGCGGCCAGAAGAACCCGTTCCAGGCGCCCTGGAACTGGAGGATGGCGACCGCACCGAGCGCCGGGGTCGCGAGGGGGAGCATCACGCGCCAGAACGTCGTGAAGAAGCCGGCGCCGTCGATCTTGGCCGCCTCCTCCAGGTCGCGCGGGATGGTCTGGAAGTACTGGCGCAGGAGGAAGACGCTGGTCGCGGAGATGGCAAGTACCAGGATCACGCCGCCGTACTGCAGATCCCCCGCCGACAGACCGAGGAACCTGATGAGCTGGTAGATGGGCACCATCCGCAGTTGGTCGGGGATCATCAGCGTCCCGAGCACGAGCAGGAAAAGCGGCTCACGTCCCGGGAACCGCAGTCGCGCGAAAGCGTATCCCGCCATGCTGCCCAGCAGCACGTTCGTGACCGTCACCACTCCCGCGATGATCGCGCTGTTGAGGAACAGCTGCGGTAGTGAGGGGTTCAGCTCCGTGAATGCACGCTCCCAGCCCTGAAGCGTCGCAGGGTCGGGAATGAAGGTCATGCGGACCGAGTCGGGCTGCGTCTTGAACGATGTGATGACCGTCCAGGTGAAGGGCACGAACATTAGAAGGGCATAGCCGATCAGGAAGGTATAGCCGATGCCACGGCGAAACCGTCGTCCCCGGTCCCCGACCGCGGCGACATCGACCGCCGTGTCGGGGCGAAGCGGCGCTGCCCGCGCCGTAGTCACGGTCGGCTCACTGCCATGATGGGGTCCTCCCGAAGAGTTGGCGCTGGATCAACGTCGCCACGAAGATGATGAGGAACAAGACGATCCCGACGGCCGCCGCGTAGTCGAGGTTGAACTGCCGGAAGGCTGCGTTGTAGAGGTAGAGCACTATCGACATCAACGAGAAGTTCGGGTCACCGTTCGACCCCCCGCCGATGTAGGCCTGATCGAATAGCTGCAGAGCGCCGATGACCGACACGGTGGCGACGAAGAAGTGCGCCGGTCTCAGCAGAGGGAACGTGATGCGCCAGAACGTCTGCCAAGTATTTGCGCCGTCGATCCGAGCGGCCTCGTAGACCTCGCGGCTGATCGTCTGGAGCGACGCCAGGTAGAAGAGCATCATCGTGCCGGACGTCGTCCAGATGTTGAGCGCCATGATCGAGCCGAGAGCCGTGGTCGCCGTCCCAAGCCAGTTGTGGCCTGGAGCGAAGCCCAGAGCCGCGAGCGGGTCGATCGGCAGGCTGGCGCGGATGCCGTTGAAGAGACCTTGCGGCTGCATGATGAAGATGAAGAGCACGGTGATGGCGGCGGAGCTCGCGATGGCTGGGAAGTAGAAAGCGGCACGGAAAAAGGTCTGGCCGCGGATCTTGGCGTTGACGATCACGGCCAGGAGAAGCCCCAGGGCCATCTGGAGCGGGACGACCCAGAGCGCGTAAGTAGCCACGTTGTAGATGGCCTTCTGGAACGTCTGGTCGCTTAGCAGGCGTTGGTAGTTCTCGAGCCCGATGGCCTCCTGGGCGCCCCCGCGGAACTGCCATTCGAAGACGCTGATGACCAGTGCGAAAACGATGGATCCGATATTGAGCACGAGGAACAGGAGCAGCGGTATAGCTATCAGCCCATAGCCCGCCAGGATCTCCCGGCGGCCGCCGTAAGCCGACGTCCAACGAGTGAGGCGACGTGCGGGCCCTGCCGCCGCCATGGACTACCCTCCCTCCTCTCCCCCGGATATCACCAGTGTCGGGCGGTCCCCTCGCAGGGTCCACCCCAGGTCAGGGACTAACCGCCTAGAGCTGCCTGGATCGCCGGCAGTGTGGCGTTGACGATGTCGTCGGTCGTGCCGTTTCCATCGGCCGCATTGCGCAGCGCGCCATTGAAGGCATCCTGGATCTGCGACCAGCCGGGAAGGAGACCTTCGCCCGGATGGGCGAACTCCGCGAACGGCGCGTACAGCTGGAGCGTGGGCTCCTGCACCTCGACATCGCTGCGCGAAGGCAGCACGAGGCCACCGTTCGTCCACTGCTGCATGCCTTCCTGGCTCGTCATGAACGACAGTAGCGCCCATGAGCCATCAGGGTTGGGTGAGTCCGGGCTGAAGGCATATGCCGCCGTAAACGACAGAGTGGCTTCCTCCGCGCCCGTCGGGATGGGCGAGACCGTATAGGCGATATCCGGATAGGTGGTCGACATCGCGGGACCGACCCAGTTGCCTTCGAACGCGATCGCGACGCGCTCCTCGCCCAGCGCCTGACCGCACCAGTCGACGCCCATCTGCGGCGGATTCTGCGCGAGGCCGTCCTGGTGCATCTGAAGGATCCAATCGAGTGCCTCGCGCGACTCGGGAGAATCGATCAGCTCGGCCGTAGCGTCCTCGGTCAGCATGCCCCCGCCATAGGCGTGCAGGAAAGCACCAGCGCGAGCGTACTCGGACGCAAAGCACATCGGTGTGTCCACCCCAGACTCCTTCAATACCTGCGCGGCCGTCTGAAGCTCCTCCACCGTGGTCGGGATGTCGACCCCCGCATCGGCGAGCATCTCATCGTTGGTCTGCATCCCCAGGACACTGGAATCCTTCGGGACACCGAAGGTCTGAGCCTCCTGCTGGAACGGTGCCAGGTAGCCGGGGTAGAAGGCGCTCATGTCGAAGCTGGTAGCGCTGATCCGATCATCGAGCGGCTGGAGAACGCCCTGCTGGATCCAATCCTGCGAGTAGCCCTGCTGGACGTAGAACAGGTCCGGCGCGTCGCCCGAACCAAGCCTGGTGAGCATCACCGGCCCGTACTCACCGGCGATGACCTCGAAGGAGACCGTATAGCCCGGGCACGTCGCCTCGAACGAGTCGAGCACCCCCCGCAGGATCCCCTCCTCGACGCCGCCCGCAGAGAAGCCAGAGAGCGTCAGATCGCCCGAGCCCGCACCGCAGTCGAAGCCTTCGACCGGGCCTGAAGATGTCGCCGGTCCGCTTACATCCGGTGACTCGCCACCGGGCGACTCGTCGGCAGGCGACGCCGAGGCCTCCGTAGTGGGAGCTTCCGTCGGAGGAGCTTCCGTAGGAGGAGCTTCCGTAGGGGACGCCCCAGACGCCCCTGGTGTACCAGTTGCTACCGGCGCAACGGTCGCGGTCCCTCCTCCACCGCAAGCCGCCAGGACCAGGACCGTCGCGGATGCGGCGGCAAGCCATCGATTGCGCATCGTCTCCTCCTCAGCTGCACGTTCGGGAGAGCGTCCCCGAGGACCCGTCGTGATCGACCCACGCTAGGCTACATCAACGAACCGCTGGTACTTGGTCGCTGTAAGCGTAGGGCTTCGTCAGGAAAGCCGATGCCCCGGCTTGCTGGCGGCTGCGCCGGGTCGTGTCGTCATCGCGAGCGGCGAGGAGCACTGGGTCATGTCGCCGTCGTCGCGTCGCCTGGCACAGAGTTCGATGCCATCCAGGCCGGGCAGCATCACATCCAGGATGACCGCATCGAACGTCACTGAAGCCCAGGTCCTCTCCGCGACAAGGCCATCTGCCTCCACCTCCACGCTGTATCCGGCGGCCATCAGCCCCCTTTCCAGCACGCGGGCGATCCCCGGATCGTCCTCGACGACCAAGATCGATCTCAAGAAAGACCGGCAGTCACGGCCAGAGGCACACTGATCGTCATCGTCGTTCCAGCGCCGACCGTGCTCGTGGCGGTGATATCACCGCCATGGGCCGTCACGATGGCTCGCGCGATGGGCAGTCCCAAGACCGCTCCACCTCGCATCCGTTCACGCGTCCGATCAGCCCCCTAGAACCGTTCGAAGATGTGCGGCAGTTGTTTCCTGGCGATGCCTGGGCCGTTATCGCCTTCCAGGATGAGAGCGCGCAACGTGGTCCAGGGCAACAAGGAGGACCAGTGCCGCGGGTTCTGACCACTTCGACCGGATGCGGCCGCGGGTCCTGACTTCTACCGGGTGCGGCCGCGCGTCCTGACGCCCCCGAACCGCCAGGTCGCAGCTAGCACCTGGAGCGGCTCGTATCACCTGGAGCGGCTCACATCACTGGGCATGTGGCCGCTCCTTCTTGCATCCCTACGGTGCGTACTCGACCATCACACGATGGCGATGGACGGGAACGAGCCCAGCTGCGGCTGAACCCTCGCGCCGCAGCCGCAGGCTATGGTGATGCCCATGTGGCTCGAGGCAGGCTTCTGGGGCCTGGTCGCTGGTTCCGCCCTGGTGATAGGCGCGGCCGTCGGCTATCTGGTGCCCGTGCCACGACAGGTGATAGCCGGGACGATGGCATTCGGGGCCGGCGTACTGGTGTCGGTCCTCGCCTTCGATCTCATCGCCGAGGCCCATGAGCGGGGCGGCTTGGTTGCGACCGGGGTCGGCTTCCTCATCGGCGCCATCGCCTTCACCATCGTCAACATCCACCTCTCGCGCCGCGGCGCCAGGCACCGCAAGCGGTCTGGCGACAAGCAGGTCAGCGAGCAGGAAGATGGAGGCAGCGGCCTTGCCATCGCTGCCGGTGCCCTCCTCGACGGCATCCCGGAAGCGATGGTGATAGGCCTGAGCGTGCTTGCGGGACCTGGCGTCAGCGCTGTCGCGGTCATCGGGATATTCGTGTCGAACATCCCGGAGGGGCTCGCCAGCGCCGCCGGGATGAGACGAGCCGGGCGCTCGGCCCGCTACGTCTTCGGTCTGTGGGCAGCGATCGCTGCCGCGTCGGGTGGTGCCGCCATCCTTGGCAACGTCGGTCTCGGAGGATCTCCAGCGGAGGTCGTGGCGGCGACGACAGCCCTGGCGGCAGGTGCCATCCTGGCCATGGTGGCCGACACGATGTTCCCCGAGGCGTTCGAGACGGCACACGAACTGACCGGTCTGGTCGCCGCGAGCGGTTTTCTGTCGGCCTTCATCCTCTCGAGCCTTGGCCGCTGAGAGCGAGTGAGTCGCGCACAGTCATCAGCCGCGCCGAGCGCGCAACGCGAGGAACAGCGGGATCTCGGCCTCGGCCCGGGTCTCGGCCCGTCGACCCGGCGGGCGCGCATCATCGGGAAGGTCGGGCAGCTCACGCATGGCATCGACGGAGAAGCCTGCCGACGCGAGGCCGTTGACGTAGCTGGAGAGCGGTCGATGGTAGGAGCGGGTCGGCGGGCCCCCACCGATCGACTTCATCGGCACGGCCATAGGGCTGAGGTAGGCGTCGACGCGCCGGAAGATCAGCTTCCTGCCCTCGTCGAAGCCCCATCCGGAATGGCGAGCCTGGCGGAACGACGGGTGGGTCATGAAGATGACCACCCGACCAGTGGGCCGAAGCACCCGTCCGAGCGCTTGGAAGACTGGCTCCAGCGGATCCATGTCCTGGATGCTGAGGAGGAACACGCCAGCGTCATAGGTCGCCCGCCGCACATCGGGTAGTGCATCGAGGGCACGGGCGTCGCCGACGATGAAGCGACCAAGCGCGGCATGCCTGGCGCGAGCCAGTTCGATCAATCTGGGGCTGGCATCGACGCCTGTGTAGCCAGCACCGCGATCGACTATGTAGGGCGCGAGCACACCCTGGCCCGCTCCGATGTCCAGGATGCGCGACCCGGGCCGTGGATCCAACAGGTCCAGGACGGCGGGGATGGCGATGGCCTGGTGATACCGACTGCCCCTTTGTCCGACCCAGCCGTCGTACCACGAGGCGACACGCTCCCAGCTGCTCGCGGCTGCCACAGGTGCAGCCCGCCCACGGCGTACGACCCTGCCCACTCGATGAGAACCCTAACAGGCCACCGATGGGGCTATCGTGCGGGCATGGCTATCGCGGGTGGGCTCCGTTCGAAGGCGACACGGTGGTCGTGGACGACGCGGACCTGGGCGAGCGAGATGACCGTGCGGGCGGCGCGCAGCTGCCCGCTGCCGCTGTGGTCTCCTTGCCACGGCCGACCCGCCCTGGTGCTCGACATCTTCTGAGCGCGGCTCGCTTGGGTGCGGCAGAGAAGCCCGGTCCGGGTGGTGCCTTTGTAACTGTTTTGGCACCGGCCAAGCTCGACCGATGGGATCGATATGGGCCACGTGGTGGTGTCATCTCCCCATGGGCCCAGTGACCATCGAACACGTCTCGGAGTCAGTCGCAGCCACGTCGGCGAAAAGCGAGCAGACGGAAAGAGGCGCGGGCGAGCGGGGATCGCGGCCAGGGCAGGGCCTCTTCTCGGCGGACTGGCTGGATGTCCATTTCGAAGCCTGCCGGGACGAGTACGAGGCCATGCTCCGGACGATCGGCCTGCAGCCCGGGTGGAGGGTGCTCGACATCGGCTGTGGCAGCGGCAGCTTCCTTCCCCTCCTGGCCGAGCTGGTCGGTGCCGGTGGTGCCCTGGTCGCTCTTGACGCTGCCGCGGAGAACATCGCCGCCGCCGCCCGGCGTCTCGAAGCCGCTCCCATCGAGTGCGCCCTGCGACTCGATCTCGGCTCGCTCGAAGGACTGCCCTACGAACGCGCATCCTTCGATGCTGTCTGGTGCGCAAACGTGATCCAGTACTTCCCCGACCGCGCAGTGCCGAGGTTGATCGAGGAGATGCGTCGAGTCGTGCGGCCGGGTGGCCTGGTGGCGATCAAGGACGTGGACATGACGCTGTTCCGCGTGGAACCCATGGACCCCTTCCTCATCACTCATCTCTCCGAAGCGAGCCTGCGCGACGAGGACTTCGGCGCCTGGTCGCAGGGATCGCTTCGAGGTCGGAGCCTTCGGCGACGCCTGGAGGATGGCGGGCTCACGAACGTGTGGCAACGCACCTCAGTGATCGAACGGTGGGCACCGTTGCGTCCTGTGGAGCGCCGCTTGTGGGGCGATTGGCTGGCCTTCCTGGCCGGAGCGGCTCAGGAACGCGCTGTCGGCGAGAAGGACCGCGCGCTGTGGCGGAACATGCTCGATGCCGATGACAAGGCGAATCCATTGAATGATCCGCGTTTCTACGCATCCGAGGGTCAAGTCATCGCCGTCGGGAGTCGGCCGCCAGATGATGACCCCTGATCTCCGTCGCCTGGAGGCGACATACATCCTGCCCCTGCGCGTCGACGCAGAGGGACCATCGGAGAGGTTCCAGGATCTGACCGACTATCTCGCCTGGCTCGCTCGAGTCGTCGACCAAGTCGTGGTCGTAGACGGGTCACCTCCGCCTACCTTCGCACGGCATCACGAGCGGTGGAGGCACCTGGTCCAGCACGTCCCTCCCGACCCCGAGCTGGTCACCGAGAACGGCAAGGTCGGTGGGGTCCTGACCGGCCTACGGCGGGCGCAGCATGACCGCCTCATCATCGCCGACGACGATGTGCGCTACGACGGCAGATCGATCCGGCTACTGCTGAAGGCGCTGCTCTCCAGGGATGTGGTGCGGCCGCAGAACCACTTCTCTCCGCTGCCATGGCATGCGCTGTGGGACACCGCGCGTATCTTGGTCAATCGCACCACCGGTGGTGACTGGCCTGGCACTCTCGGTGTCCGTCGATCCACTCTCATGGCGGCCGGTGGCTATGACGGACGGGTCCTGTTCGAGAATCTCGAGCTTGTCCGCACGATCAAGGCGGCGGGCGGAAGCGAACTGGTCGCCCTGGACCTGTTCGTTCCTCGACGACCGCCGGCTGTTCGGCATTTCTGGGGTCAGCGCGTGCGCCAGGCATACGACGAGTTCGCCCGACCAGGAAGATTGGCGATCTGGCTGTCGCTGCTACCTGGTCTGGCCATGATCGTGGCAAAGAGGTCGTGGGTGGGCCTGGCGGGGGCAGGTTTCGCGGGTATCGCGGTGGCCGAGATCGGGCGCCAGCGCGGCGGAGGTCGTGCCGTGTTCCCCGCCACCGCCTCCCTGGTAGCGCCTCTCTGGCTGATCGAGCGGGCCATCGGGGCGTGGCTGGCGGTCGCCGCTCGACTCGCCCTCGGTGGGATGCCATATCGCGACGGCATACTGATCCGAGCGGCTACGCCGAGTCGCGTGCTGGAGCTGCGCCATGCGAGAGCACGAACGAACTCGCGATGAGCGTCTCGTCAAGGGGTGGCATGATCCACCATCCGCCCATCGATGAGTCGGATGGGGCGGCCACTCGTGCCTTGGCCCGTTCCGCCCAGGCTCGTCTGGTAGGTGATGCTTTCCGCGCCCGAGTCCTCGAGGACAGCTTTGCCTGCCTTGGCGCTCGTTCCGCGTTGGGCAGTGGTCGGTCTCGTATCAGCCTCTATGCGGACATGGGCGACTCGGAAGGGACACGGCGACTGGCGCGCGATCTGGCTCGCTTCGCGGGCCTGCAAGACACGACCGATCACACCGGCTTCAGCACTTTCGTTGCCGCCTTCACAGGCCCTATGGACGTTGGCGAAGGTAGGTTCGAGCAGAAGATGTGGCAACAGCTCCAGGATCTCCACGATGTGGACGCTCGCGTCTACGGCTGGGATCCCTGCTTCAGCTCAGACCCGGACGACCCATCATTCGCGTTCAGCATCGGCGGCAGAGCGTTCTTCGTGGTCGGCCTTCATGGACGGGCGTCGCGAGTGACACGCCGGTTCGCCTGGCCGACCTTGGTCTTCAACCCGCATGATCAGTTCACGCGTCTGCGCTCCACCGGCCGATTCGACCGGTTGCAGGAGAAGATCCGCGAGCGTGACCTCGCCATCCAAGGTTCGCTCAACCCGATGCTCGGTGACTTCGGCATCCGTTCGGAAGCGCGACAATATGCTGGTCGGGCCGTCGAAGACGACTGGCGCTGCCCCTTCCGCAGGCACGAGGCCGGGTGAGGCAGAACCTCGAGCGCCACCATCTTGAGCCGCAGACCGGGATGGCGCTCGAGCTCCGGCGAGGTCAGATCCTACGCGTCATAGATCCCCAGGGCGAGCAGGTCGCCGACCTCTTCGCATTCAGCCACGACGATCCACGCGAGTGGCTGTCGTCCGGAAGATCCATCGATTACAACGGCACGATCCATCTGACCACGGGGCACGTGCTGTACTCGAATCGAAGTAACCGGATGTTGACCATCGGAGAAGATCAGGTAGGCCGCCACGACTTCCTGCTCACCCCGTGCAGTCCCGAGATGTTCCGGATCATCTACCACCACTTGGGCCATCATCCCAGTTGCTTCGAGAACCTTGCCACCAGCCTCGCCCCCTTCGGGATCGGCTCGGACGCCATCGCCACCACCTTCAACATCTTCATGGATGTCACGGTCGCGGCTGACGGAGCACTGCGCATCGGGCCGCCCCACTCACGAGCGGGCGACTTCATCGATCTGCGCGCCGAGATGGATCTCATCGTCGGCGTGACGGCATGCTCGGCGGAGAAATCGAACAACGGACGCCTCAAGCCCATCGATATCGAAGTGACCAAGGCATCGCCGGACGAGTGACCGCCCTCAGCGCGATCCGGGCTTGGGCGCGTCGGAGGGTGGATCGTGTAAGCCCGTGATCGTCGGCGGCCGACACGCGCACCAGCGTCGGCCTCATCGCGATGCCAGGGCGGCCACTGCCGATGGCTGACCTTCCAGGTCGTGGCCCGTTAGCATCGCAGCATGTATGACCAAGCCACGGCGGCCGTCGAGGCTGCCCTGGCAGCCGGGGCACGCTATGCCGACGCCCGAGTGATGCACATACGCACGGAGTCGATGGCGGCCCGCAACGGCGTCGTCGAGACGCTCGACCGGAACGAACGAGCTGGTGTCGGGGTCCGGGCACTGATCGGTTCCTCGTGGGGCTTCTTCGCGGTGCCTGACCTTGGCTCGGCCGCGTCGCGGCGCGCCGGCGAGCAGGCGGTCATCGTCGCCCGAGCCTCGGCGACGATCCCTGGCCAGCCACTCGACCTGGCCCCGCAGCCGCCGGCCAGCGGCAGTTGGTCCAGTGAGTGCCGGGAAGACCCGTGGGCCGTCCCTCTCGCCGAGAAGAGCGAACTCCTGGAAGGAGTGACACGGACCATCCGGGACCATGGCGCGGACATCGCCGAGGCGAGCCACCGTGTCTGGGACACCCGAAAGTGGCTGGTGAGTAGCGAGGGATCCAGGGTCGACCAGCACATCGTCGAATGTGGCGCCGCGATGAACGCTACCGCCGTCGGCGAACTTGAGACACAGCGGCGGTCCTATCCAGGCATCCGCGGCCAATTCGGGACGCGGGGCTGGGAACTCGTGCGCGAGTTGGACCTGCCGGGAAACGCAGCACGCATCGCCGAGGAAGCGCGCGCCCTACTCCTGGCACCGGAGTGCCCGTCCCTGGACTCCACCGACCTTATCCTGGGATCCGAGCAGATGGCCCTCCAGATCCATGAATCGGTCGGCCACGCCGTGGAGCTGGACCGCATCCTTGGCTGGGAGGCGGCCTTCGCTGGGACGAGCTGGCTGGACCTGGCACAGATGGGCAGCCTTCGCTTCGGCTCAGACCTGATGAACATCAGCGCCGACGCCACCCTGCCCGGTGCGCTTGGCAGCTTCGGGTTCGACGATGAAGGCACACCCGCCCACCCGGTCGATATCGTGCGCGAGGGCACCTGGGTGGGCGTCTTATCAGGTCGCGATTCGGCGGCGCTCGCCGGCATCCCCTCCGGAGGAGCGGTTCGCGCCGACGGCTTCGATCGCATGCCCATGGTCCGCATGACGAACGTGGGCTTGCTGCCCGGCCAGGACAGCCTCGAGTCGATGATCGCGGCCACCGATGACGGGATCCTGATGGACACCAATCGTTCGTGGTCGATCGATGACAAGCGGCTCAACTTCCAGTTCGGCTGTGAGATCGGCTGGCAGATCAAGGGCGGCAAGCTCGGTCAGCTCCTACGCAACCCGACCTACACTGGCATCAGCCCACGCTTCTGGGGATCCATGGACATGCTGGGCGGGCCAGCGGAATGGACCTTCTGGGGCACGCCGAACTGCGGCAAGGGACAGCCGATGCAGGTAGGTCACACGGGCCATCCCGCCGTGCCGGCCAGATTCCGGGGCATCCGGGTGGGGGTCAGGGGGTGATCGGCACGGCCGCCCATTCCATCCTCGCTGAGTCGGATCCCGGCAGCGAGCCGATGACGACCGCAGAACGCGTGCTCCGCATGGCCCACACCAGGGCGGCTGGCGCGGAGGTGGAGGTCACCGTGCGCACGGGACGGAGGCGTTGACCCGATTCGCGCGGAGCTTCATCCACCAGAATGTGGCTCAGG
>JACCYW010000464.1 GCA_013696275.1 Chloroflexota bacterium
CCCTCGACGCGTTCCACGATGACGTCCAGGATCGAGGCCGGACCGGTGAGCGACGCCGCCCATCGATCGACCGGCTCCTGGTACACCTCTGACGGCGTCCCTACTTGCACGAGCTGACCCTCACGCAGCAGCGCCACCCGGTCGGCCACCGCCAAGGCTTCGGCTACATCGTGGGTGGCATGGACGGCGGCTGCACCCGTCCGGGTCCGCTGCTCGGCCAGCTCCTCCTGGAGCGCCGCTCGCAGGGGCACGTCCAGGTGTGCCGTCGGCTCGTCGAAGAGATACAGGGCTGCCCGCCTGGCAAGGGCCCGCGCAAGACCGATGCGCTGCTGCTCACCACCGGACAGCTCACTCGGAGGCCGCGCCGATAGGCGGCCAAGGCCCATCAGCTCCAGTAGCTTGGCCGCCTCCCGCCGGGCATCGGGCCGTGGCATGCCCGAACGCTGGAACGGGAAAGCGACCGTCTCGAGGGCCGTCATGTGCGGCCACAGCGCGTAGTGCTGGAAGACCATACCGACCGAGCGGCGCTCCGGAGGCTCGGCCCGCTGCGCCGTAGCCACGACACGCCCACTGATGGCGATCTCACCTGCCGTGGGCCGGATGAACCCGGCCACCGCATGGAGCAGGGTCGACTTCCCGGACCCCGACGGGCCAAGCAGAGCGACCGTCTCACCGGCGCCGACTTCGAGGGTCAGATGGCGCACCACTGGGTCAGCGGTGTATGCCAGGGTCAGCCCGTGACAGGCCAGCGCGGGTGGCTCGGCGATCACTCCCAGCCGGGCAACTGGCGCGCCAGCGAGCGCGATAGGCGGACCGGGACTGCCACCAGCAGGACGCCCAGGGTCAATAGGACGGCCAGAGCGGAGGTCACGGTCGGATCACCCAACTGTTGCAGATCGAGGATGACCACGGCCAACGTCGCCGTGCCGGGTCCGTGCAGCAAGCTGGACATGGTGAGCTCGTGAAGAGCGAACAGGAAGACGATGAGCCAGGCTGCGCCGAGTGCCGGCCGCAGGATGGGCGCCACGATCGTCCTTAGCGCCACGAGGGCGCTCGCCCCGCTGACGCGGGCAGCACGCACCAGGTCGGCCGGCAGCCGGTCGGCAGCACCACTGATGGGCCGCAAGCCGAGCATCCAGAACTTGGCCAGGTAACAGATGAGGATGATGGCCAGCGTATCCCGTAGCCAGCCGCCATAGGCGAGGATGACCCCCAGCGCCACGGCTGAGCCGGGTAGCGCGAAGCCGATGGTCACGGCAGACGCCAGGAAGCGGCCGCGTGATCGGCCAGCCAGCCAGGCAGCCAGGCTGCCCAGCGCGACCACCGCCGTGGCGGCCACGAGAGCGAGCAGGACCGTGTTGAAGAGGGCCGGACCGGTCCTTCCGGAGACCGCCTCTGAGAAGTTGTCGAGCGTCCAGTTCTGAGGCGTCGGCGGCATGCCCACGCCTCTGGTGATGGCTGTCAGCACCAGGGCAACGAGCGGCACGACCGCAGCCACCGCCACGTACAGCAGGAGCCCCAGTGTCAGCAGGCTGGAGCGGGCGGCAGCGATGGTGGTCCCCGAGTTGCCGCCGGTGCGTGCCCGACCGCGCGCCAGATAGTCGGTCGGCACTACCAGCAGCAGCGCGATGACGACCAGCAGCCCGGCCAGCACGACCACCCGCTGGAACGCCACCGGGTCGGCAGAAAAGGCGAGATCTCGGTAGATGCGCGTGGTGATGGTGGTGAACCCGGCCGGGATACCCAGCACGGCCGGAACGCCGAAGGCATTGATGGAGGTGACGAACACGAGGATCGTGGCGGCCAGCAGGCTCGGCCGCAGGAGCGGCAAAGTGACCGTCCGGAACGCGCCCAGTGCCGACGCACCATGGACCCGGGCGGCGCGCACGGCGTCCGGCTCCGCCCGCGTCGCCAGGCCGGCCGCGATGACCAGATAGGCCAGTGGCACGGCACTCACGGTGAGCACGGCCACGATGCCAGGCATGCCGAAGAGGCCGGGCAGTCGGAAGCCGATGGCATCATCGAGCAGGGCAGATGGGCCGTAGGCCCGGACCCAGCCGAGAGCCGTCACGAACGGTGGCGTCAGCAACGGCAGGAGCATCGCCCAGCGCACCCGCTGGCGCCGGCCGGACGGCAGCCGCTCGATGGCCAGCGCCACCAAGGTGCCGCCCGCCACCGACAGCAGCGCGACCGCCAGGGAGACGGCCAGCGTGTCGATGACCGCGCGTGCTGACACGCCACCCAGCGCCATCAGGGCCGCATCCAGTCCGTCCTCACCGGCCACGCCCAGCAGCCGCACAGACGGCCAGATCATCAGGACGGCCACCGCCACCAGGGCGACCAGCCAGCCGACCACATGTCCGCGCGCCATGACGAAGCGCCCGACGCGTTCGCGCCTACCCTCGATGTGTGTCGTGATGGTCACGAGCGGGCCGGCTCGAGCGGCGTTCTCGGATCGTATCGCCGGCCGTGCGGCGTGGACCGCACAGGTATCACTCGTCGAAGATGGCCTGGTACTCGGCGATCAGTTCGTCCCGTTCACCGGCCGCCGCTGCCCAGTCCGGAGAGACCTGGTCGCCGGCGGGTTCCGGGCCGCCGCTCACGCCACTCCGCGTCGGCTGCCAGCCGGTGCCGGCGATGAGGCCCTGGCCCGCGGCACTGAGCGTGAATCCGGTGAACGCCTGCGCCGCCGACCGGTCGCGCTCGGCCGCGACGACCGCGATGGGGCTATAGATGGCGATAGCTCCCGAGCTCGGCCAGATCAGCTGAACGGGCGAACCGTTGCTGAGCGCGGTCCGGACCGAGAAGTCGAGCGTCATACCGGCTTCATAACGCCCCTCCGCGACACCGGTTACCACCTCATCGGGGGCCTGGACCTGCACTGCGCCGTTGGCCCGGAGGGCGCGGTAGAGATCGAACCCGTACCCATCAGCCTGGGCCAGGTAGCCAAGCGCACCGAAGGCGGAGCCAGCGAAGGCCGGGTCGGGGATGGCCACGGTGCCCTGATATGCGGGCTCGGCCAGATCGGACCAATCGGCCGGCAGCGGCTCCGCGTCAGCGGCAGCGACGATGACCATGTTCAGCAAGCGCGTGCCCCAGTACCGCTCAGAGCGGTACTCAGCGGGGATGCCCTCCGCCTCCGTTGGCTGCCAGGCAGCCAGCAGTCCCTGGCTGTCGTACTCCTCCATGGAAAGCGGATCGGTCAGCCACAGCACGTCGGCGCGCAGTCCGCCCTCACGCTGCTCGGCGGCGATGCGGGCGGCCAGCTCGCCTGTCGGAGCCCGGAAGACCTCCACTTCCGTGCCCGCCGCCTGGGCCCTGAACCCGCTCACGACCGCGTCCACGGTGGCCTGGGTGACCGACGTGTACAGGCGGACGACCCCGCCTCCTGATCTCCCGACGCCCAAGCTCGGGGCGTCACTGCCCGGGGGTCTCGCGACACGGTCATCGACGCTGGTGCAGGCCGTCAGGATCGCAGCCACCAGGACCCCGAGCAAAGAGACATGCCGCCTCATCGATCCAGGTCGATGCCTTGCGCGACCCTCGGCGCAGAAGGTGCGGAGACCTCGTTCTAAGCGGTGACGCAGCCGCAACAGTGCTTGTCGCAGCAGCAGTCGTCACATCGGTCGATCATGCAGGTCCTCCTTTCCCTTTTGCGGCTCCATTGTCAGGTGATGCTCAGCCTTGTCAACTGGCATCGGTACCCGGTACCGTCTGGCGGTCCGACTGCACACCGAGAGAGGTCGATGAGCCTTCTCAGCCAGCCCAAGAGTGACCATCTCCGCCAGCTGTACTGGCGCGACGAGATCCTCCAGCTACTCTTTTGGATCGAGGGAGAGGGCTTTGGTGAGCAGGTCGAGACCGCAACGCTCGAGCGGTTCCTGGAGTTGGACAAGGTGGCAGCCGCTGCCCATCTCGAGCGACTTTCTCGAGACGGCCTGCTAGAGCAGGACGAGTCAGGGGCGTATCGACTCTCTCTACGGGGACGGGAGGAGGGGGGCCGGATCTTTGCGACCGAGTTCAGCGATCTCACGCAACCCGCCCATGGGGCGTGCGGTCGGGAATGCTGGTGCCGATCATCGAGCGTGGAGGCGGCGGCGTGCCAGGAGGAACGGCGGGCCTGGAGGCTGGACCCGTGATGGAGGAGTCCCTCGGCCCAGCCGACGTCCCAGGCGGTCTGCCAAAGAACTTTCCGCGACCGTGCATGTTGTTGTTCATCGCAGAACGACCGAGTCACGGATACGACCTGCTGGAGAGATTTCGCAGGCTGGGGGTACCGGCTGCCGATCCAGGCGGCCTCTATCGGGCGCTTCGCCAGATGGAGCGTGAGGAACTGGTGAGTTCACGTTGGGAGACCTCCTTGGCCGGTCCAGCTCGCAGGACATACACCCTGACCGATGGTGGCTGGCAATGGCTGCACCTCTGGGCGGCGGCGATCGCCGAGGGTCGCCTCGTCCTGTCGTCATACCTCGACCGCTATGACGCTCTCACCGCGACTGACCCGCGCGGTGAAAGCCCGTCCGACCCCCCTACCGCAGCGCTCGCAAAGGGCGGAGCGGCGTTGGCCCGGCGAGCGCGCTAGAGAGTCTGGCTTGCGAGGCGGAGATGGTGGCGCGTGTAGCGCTCCAGGGTGATGCGCTGGCTGTCGCTCAGCTGCTCGCAGACCCAGCCCCAATGGAGTGCGACCCAGTCACCGGGCTGGACGCTATCCGCGAACCCACGCGCTCGCACCTGGCGGGTCACCCGGACGCTCACCGGCTGACCAAGCACGAGCTGTCCTTCCACCATCCGGACCGGCTGACGTTCGACGATCAGCTCTGGTCCCAGGACCGCCGTGACCCTGCCCCAACTGACGCGACAGCTGTCGATGGTGTCTAGTGAGTCGCCGGCGTCGCCGACCAGGCGGTAGACGTCCAGTACATGGAAGCTGTGGTGCGGACGAGCGCCAGCAGGTGCTTTGCTGAGGACCCAGTCGCGCGCGCGCCCGCGCAGCTGCGGACCGAAGCGCCGGGCGAGCGAGTCGTACAGTTGCCGCACCTCCACGGTCTCCAGGAGCGGGTTGCCGATCCAGTAGGCCTCTACCACGCGATCGTCGAAGGGGTCGGCGATGCCGTTGGCGTGCGCGATGAGTTGAAGGTATGGCACAGCGCCG
>JACCYW010000467.1 GCA_013696275.1 Chloroflexota bacterium
ATCAGTAGGCGCGGGCGAGGAGGACGCGACGCTCTGACGGCTTCCCGTCGACGAGACAACGGCCGGACTCATCCGCAGCATCGAACGGGATGATGCGGATCGTCGCCCCGGTCTTCTCGCTGACGCGCTTCTCGCAAGCGCCGTCGCCGCACCACGGCGCGTGGATGAAGCCACCGTCCTCCTCGACGGTGCGCTCGAAGGCCTCCATGTCGTCGACATGGTGCGTATTCGCGGTCCGGAAATCGATCGCCCGCTGGAACAGGTGGGCCTGGTAGTCGGCCAGGCGCTTGGGCAGCTCTGCGGCCAGCGAATCGAGCGGGAGCGTCTCCTTGAGCCGGTCCACCCGACGCACGATGACGGCCTGACCGGCGGCCACATCTCGCGGGCCTATCTCCAGACGGAAGGGCACGCCGCGCAGCTCCCAGTGGTTGAACTTGAAGCCAGGCGTCTCCTCACGCCAGTCGACCCACAGCCGTAGCGGCCCCGATGCGGTCGAGACATCGGCCAGCCCTGTCTCCAGGCGTTCGATGGCTCCGGCCACAGCGGCTCGATCGTCCTCCGACCGGAAGATAGGCACGACGACGACCTGGTGGGGCGCCACGTTGGGCGGTAGGATGAGCCCGGAAGCGTCGCCGTGGGCCATGATCGTGGCACCGACCATGCGCGTGGAGAAACCCCATGATGTGCCGAACGGCGCCTTGAGCTGGTTGTCGCGGTCCAGGAAGTCGATGCCCGCCGAGCGCGCGAAGTTCTGGCCAAGCATGTGGCTGGTTCCGGCCTGTAGGGCCTTGGTGTCGCGCATCATGGCCTCGATCGACGTGCTGTAGACGGCGCCAGGGAACTTCTCGTTCTCCGTCTTGCGACCCTTGATGACGGGGATCGCCAGCCAGTCCTCCGATACAGCGCGATATGCCTCCAGACCAGTGGCCACCTCATCCGCCGCCTCTTGCTCCGTGGCGTGGAAGGTGTGCGCCTCCTGCCACAGGAACTCGGCCGTACGCAGGAAGAGTCGCGTCCGCAGCTCCCAGCGAACGACGTTGTTCCACTGGTTCAACAGCAGCGGCAGATCGCGATAGGACTGGATCCAGTCCTTGACCACTTCGGCGATGATCGCCTCGCTGGTGGGCCTGATGGCCAGCCACTCGCTGAGCTCCTCCCCGCCGGCACGGGTCACCCACGCGACCTGGGGATCGAAGCCCTCCACGTGCTCCGCCTCTTTCTCCAGCAGGGAACGTGGCACGAAGAGGGGGAAGTAGACGTTCTGGTGGCCGGTCCGCTTGATGTGGCGATCCAGCTCGTCACGCATCGACTCCCAGATAGCGTAGCCGTATGGTCGTATGACCATGCACCCCCGCACCGGCGAGTAGTCGGCCAGTTCTGCCTTGCGGACGACATCGTTGTACCAGCCAGGGAAGTCCTCCGACTGGCGCGCGATATTGCTGACGAAGCCTTTGCCGGGCACTGGGTCTCCTCGATCGGTGGGACGGGTTGGACATGCTAGCCGACCGCTTAGATGCGACCCTAGCGACGCAGTTGCAAGCGCCTTCAGGGCCAGTGGCATGGTCGTCACTGCGTCGGATCGCTACCGATGCAGACGATGCGGCGCTGCCGGTGCGAGCCGCAGCAGAAGGCCGGGTCGGAGCCAGGGCATCCGGCGATGCCGGAAGCAACGCCTGGGGCTATCAGCCTGCGCGGCATCGGATCGTGTCAGATGGGCGCCACCGCGCCAGAGCGGTGCTGAGGTCCACGCTTCGTGCCGGATGTTCCCGGCAGGGGCGCAGCTGGCACAAGGTAAGCGCACTCGACCGAAGTCTTGGCTCTAGGGTGCCCATCGGCACGCGAGGGGTGGATGCCGAGGTCTCCCTCGTACCAGGCGAAGAGCGTGGCTAGATCGCGCGCAGAGATGAAGTCCCGCCGTTGCCGCTGACCGCCGGACGTGCCTCGCTCACGAGGCGGGCGCCTGGCCGTAGCGCTGGGCCACATACTCATCGAGGATGGTGATGAAGTCGTCGACCAGGCCCTCCCCTCGCAGGGTGGTACGAAGTGCCCCGTCTACGTATACCGGCGCGACCGGCTGCTCGAACGTGCCGGGCAGCGAGATGCCGATGTCGGCATGCTTCGACTCCCCCGGGCCGTTGACGACGCAGCCCATGACCGCCACGCGCATCTCTTCCACGCCCGGATAGCGCTCCTTCC
>JACCYW010000010.1 GCA_013696275.1 Chloroflexota bacterium
TGGCTCGCCACGATGGCGGTACCGCGTGGACCCAGGTGCGCAGGCCGAGTGTCATCAGTCGAGCAGCGGCTTCACGTCCGGGGCCCCAATCGATGCCGAAGCCGTCGCGGATGCGAGGCGGCAGAAGGGCGAGTCCGGGTAGTGCCGCCAGATCCACTGCCCAGGTCGGTGTCAGGTGGAGGGGAGGGCGGATGATCATCGAGGCCAGCCGGCGCGCCGTCGGGGTCACCTGGACCGGACCGTCGGCCGACAGCATGCGCTGCCAGTAGCTCTCCAAGGCTGGCCAGTCGGCCGGGCTTCGTTCCAGCGGGATGCCCAGCCGGACTCCGACCGTGCGAGCCTCCGCCCAGAACGTCTCGCGTTCGCCCTGCTGGACCGGTCCGACCCAGCGCTCGTACGCCTTGATGCTGGTCACGATCAGGGTCGCCTGTACCCACAGCAGCAGATCGGGATCCAATGCCCGGTAGCTTCGCCCAGCCACCTCGCGGGCGACCTCATCGATGGCCTGCCCGCGCACACCGGCATGTATACCGTTGAGGCGGCGGATGGCGCGGCCGGCCCGCCGGGCATCGCCGAAGACCAGGTCCATCGTCGTCGCCAGTGTGCCGCGCAGGCGTGCGAAGGGGTCGTCCGTGAAGCGGCTGTGCTGGGCGACCCCTTCGGCGACAAGGGGATGCGCGATCTGGAGGAGCAGTGCGGCTGGCCCCGCACCAAGCAGCACGGCCTCGCGGTTGATGCGCCACATCTGACTGCCCGGGCCGTACAGACCGAGATGGACCGTCACCAACCCACAGCAGCCTCGATCTCGTCGAGATGCTCGGCCCGATGGATCGATCGATCCAGGAGCCTTGGCGCGCCGGCTCGCTGGACGGCCTCGACGACTTCGCTCGAGAGCTGTGCGATGACGTCCTCCACCGCTTGGGCCGCCTCCAGCGCCTCCGGCAACGCCTCTGCCACCGGCACCCGCTTGAACAGCTGGGTGAGCGTGTCGTTCACCCGATCCTCGGCGTAGTCCTCGATGGGTGGCGGGATGGTCAGCCCATTGACGGCTGCATGCCGCCACCGTTCCACCACGAACCTGTCCCAGAACGCGAGGTGAAGGAGACCCATCGCCACGGTCCAGTGTTCCCCGAGTGGTCGGCGCAGGATGTCCCCGTCAAGGCGCGCCCCCAGCTTGATGAGCCGCTCCCTGCTGGCGCGATGGGCGCCTTCCTGTTCGTCGTGACGTGGCATCCGGGCCTCCCTGGGCATCGTGCTGTCGCTCCCGCATCGTCGCGGCGTATCGTGGTCCTCGTGCATCGGAGCATCCCTTGACAGCACCCGTGCGTCAAGGCCAGCCCAGGTCGAGAGCAGGGAGTGACGTGCTCGGTCCGCGCGCGCTGAGTCGGGCGCTACTGGAGCGCCAGCACCTGCTGCGCCGGGTCGATCGATCGGCGGCGGACGAGATCGAGCATCTTGTCGGCCTCCAGGCCCAGACGCCGCTGTCGCCCTACTACGCCCTCTGGGCGAGGCTCAGGAGCTTCGAGCCGACTGAGCTCGCAGAGATGATCATCGCCCGACGAGCGGTTCGGATGACGCTGATGCGCGCGACCATCCACCTGGTGACAGCGCGCGACGCGCTCGGGCTGCGGCCCGTGCTCCAGCCGGTCCCGGAGCGTACCTTCCGAGGTCAGAGGGCGTTCACTCGCGGGATCGACGGCGTCGACATGACGGCGCTGATGGCGGCTGGGCGCGAACTCCTGGACGAACGACCGAGGACCAGCGCGGAGCTCGCCGACATGCTGGGCCAGCGGTGGCCAGCCAACGATGCGAAGTCGCCCGCGTTCGCTGTCCAGTACACGCTGCCGCTCGTCCAGATCCCTCCGCGTGGCATCTGGGGACAGACCCTCCAGGCGACATGGACCACAGTGGAGGCCTGGCTGGGGCGACCTGGCCATCCGCCGTCCTCGGTCGATGACCTGGTCCTGCGCTATCTGGCGGCCTTCGGACCGGCGTCGGTGCCAGACGTTCGGGCGTGGTCCGGCCTGACCGGCGCCCGTGAGGTCCTGGAGCGACTCCGGCCGCGCCTTCGGACGTTCAGGGACGAGAATGGCCACGAGCTGTTCGACCTTCCGGATGCGCCCCGCCCCGACCCGGCGACACCAGCGCCGGTGCGCTTCCTGCCCGACTACGACAATGTCTGGCTGGGCCATGCGGACCGCAGTCGCATCTCGCCCAAGGCGTACGCTGACCGGCTGGCCGCGCTATATGGGAACGGAAGCCCGGGCACGCTGCTGGTGGATGGCTTTGTGCGCGGCCCGTGGCGCATCGTTACGGCCGGTGGCACAGCGACCCTGTCCATCAGGACCCTCGAGCCACTCGGGTCGGCGGCTGCGACCGAGGTACAGGAAGAGGGCGCCCGGCTCTTGGTCTTCGCGGCTGCCGATGCGCCATCACACGACATCCGGCTGGAGGTCGGCGAACCAGCCGCGACTGGGACTTGACAGGTCGTGACCCGCACTCACGCTATTAAGAAGCAGAACGGTATGCGGATAACCTCCAAGGGCCGCCGCCAGCCCTCAGACCAGCCCTCGTCCTCAGCCACGCGTATCGGTGCTGACGCGACTCGCGCAGCCGGTATCCTCGGCAGGCGGTGATCGACCTCAACGGGATCAAGCTGCGGAACCGGCTTCTCACTTCCTCCAGCCTGCTGGGCTACGGAGCCTCCAAGCGCCGGCTGATCCTGTATGGTCTGTCGCCCATAGCCCAGTGGGTGCCACTGGAGCGATTCGGCGCGGTGGTCACGAGGACCCTCACCAGTGAGCCACGTGAAGGCAACTTCACCCTCCGCGAGGATTGGAAGCCCTGGCAGGCGGGGGAACTGCTGGGTCGCTATCGAGGCGCCCTGCGACGGGTGGATGGCGGCTGGATCAACGCCTTTGGCTGGTCCAACATCGGCATCGACCGATACTTCCATGAGTATCACCCGCTCACAGCCCACCTCAACCGGATCATCAGCCTGGGCGGCTTCTCAGCCGCCGAGTTCGGGTCGTTGGTGGAGGTCGTCAACCGGGAAGCACCGGTCGGAGATATCGCGGCCATCGAGTTGAACGTCTCATGTCACAACGTCGGCTTCGACTTCGGGACGATCCTGGCCGATGTCCTGGCCACGGCCGTGCCACTCAGCCGCCATCCCGTCCTCCTCAAGCTTTCGCCCGACTACGACTACCTGGCGCACGCTCGCCTGGCGCAGCTGAACGGCGTGAACGCCTTGACCGCCATCAATTCGGTCAAGGCGTTGCGACTGGACCCCGTGACGGGCCGGCCGCTGCTCAAGAACGGCTACGGCAGCCTGTCCGGCCGGGCCATCAAACCGATCGGCCTGCGTATCGTGGCTGAGCTCCGCGAGGCAGGCATCGGCCTGCCCATCATCGCCACCGGCGGCATCCATGACTTCGATGACTGCCGCGAATATTTCTGGGCCGGCGCTGATGCGGTGAGTCTGGGCAGCGCCGTGTGGCTGCGGCGGATGCCGGCCTATGCACTTGGCCCCTTCGAAGGTCTCAGGATCCGGCGCCTGATCTCTGCCGTCGAGCGGTATCGACTGCCCGCCAGGCGCGCCCGCCCGATCGCCGTCGAGCCGGCACAGGCATGAGCGTCGGTGCCGGCTCCGAGCGCGAGGTCCTCGCCCGTGACCTGGTGGCCGCAGCCGTCCTGCGCGGCACGTTCACCCTCCGCTCGGGAGAGCTGTCCGACTATTACATCGACAAGTACCGGCTCACCACCGACCCGGCGCTACTGGCCCGTATCGTGGATGCTCTCTTGCCTTTCATCCCGCCCCACACGGACCGCATCGCGGGCACCGCCGTCGGTGCTGTCCCTTTGTCCACCGCCCTTTCCCTTCGGACGGGCCTCCCGGCGCTCATCGTGCGAGCCGACATCAAAGCCCACGGGACGGCCAAGGGGGTCGAGGGGTACCTGGCGTCGGGTGATCGCGTCGTCCTCATCGAGGACATCGTGACTTCGGGCGGGGCAGCCCTTGCCGCGGCCGGAGCGCTCAGTGAGGCGGGTGCCCATGTGCTGCGCGTTCTCTGCGTGGTCGACCGACAGCAAGGCGGCGCCGAGGCCCTGGCCGATGCGGGCGTGCGGCTCGAGGCCCTGTTCACACGCAGCCAGCTGAGCTTGGGCGGCTGATCGCGCGCCGGGCGACCGACCGGTCGGACCTGGTGGTGCGCGGCGGGACCGTGGTAACGCCGCGCGGAGCGCGCGCGCTGGACATAGCCATCGCGGCCGGCCGCTTCACCGTCCTGTCGCCCCGTGGTCGACTTGGGGCGGCCGGGCACGATGAGATCGATGCGACCGGGCTCCATGTGCTGCCCGGCATCATCGACCCGCACGTCCACTTTCGGGAGCCTGGCTTCGAGTACGAAGAGGACTGGTTGAGCGGCACGCGAGCGGCGGTCATGGGCGGCGTCACGACCGTGCTCGAGATGCCCAATACAGACCCGCCGACCGCCACGGCCGAGCGCGCCCGCGCCAAGTTGGCCCTGGCGGCCGGGCGCGCGTTCTGTGATCATGGTCTGTTCGCCCTGCTGGACCCCGGGCACCCCGATGAGTTGCGCCCGATGGTCCGTCAGGGCCTGGTGGTCGGTGCCAAAGTCTTCCTGGGACCGACGACCGGCGACATCCCGACGCTCGATGACGCTGGCCTTCTGGCCGGCCTGGCCACCGCCGCAGGACTTGGCCTCCGTACCTGCGTCCATGCGGAGGACGGGCCGACGATCGAGACCGGTGAGCGACTCCTGAAGGCCGCCGGTCGGAGGGATCTGGCCGCCCATCTGGAAGCCCGGCCCAGTGGTGCCGAGACGCTGGGCATCGAGCGGACGGCCGCCGCTGCAGCCGCGACAGGTGCGCCAGTCCATGTCTGCCACGTGTCCAGCACCGACGGCCTGGCTGCTGTGGAGCGTGCCCGAGCGGGTGGCGTCGACATGACCGCCGAACTGGCCGCACACCATGCCTTTCTCTCCATGTCGGATATGCCTGCGGACGGCTGGGCGATCGGCAAGGTCAACCCGCCGCTGCGCGACGCGAGCCATCCCCCGCAGCTCCTGGGTGCGCTGGCCCGCGGCATCATCGATATGGTCGCGAGCGACCACGCGCCACACCTCCCGGCCGCGTCCCGCGGACCGGACATCTGGTCGGTGGCGGCGGGCTTCGCAGGTGTGGAGCTGTGTGCCCGGATCTATCTGACGGCCGTCACCGATGGGCGCCTGAGTCTCCATCGGTTCGCCCAAGCCACCGCGGAGGCACCTGCGCGAGCCTTCGGGCTATGGCCGCTGAAGGGCCACATCGCCGTTGGAGCCGATGCCGACCTGACCATCGTCGACCTGTCGGCGCGTGCGCCGATCAGTTCCTCGCGACTGCACGGCAAGGCGACAGCGACGCCCTTCGAAGGGCGAGAGGCCGTCGCCCCACCGATAGCCACCGTCATCCGGGGTCGGGTGGTGATGCGCGACGGTGAGTTGCTGACCGGTCCCGGCTGGGGACGCCCCGTCGCCCGCTCGCCCATCCGCAGGCGGGTGGCCAGGCCGGTGAGGGGCTGGGCGCGGTCCGACTGATGGACCCATCCTGCGAGATCACTATCTGGCGACGGGGAATGCCTCGATGATGGCCCGCGCCAGCGCCTCGCGCTCGACTTCTGAAGTCAGGATGGTCGGTGCGACGAGCACGCCGTGCCCGAACGCCTCGATCGCCTGCGTCTCGGCTCGATCGGACTCATCGATGACCATCGTCTGGATCAGCCCCGGGTAGCGGTCGGCGTAGTAGCCGGCCACTCCTGTGGCCGTCGCATCCAGCCCGGCCAGGGAGGACATCATCGTCGCGGCCGGCCCACGCAGTGCTGTGCCAGCCACGATGGGGCTGACCGCGACGCGTGGTGCAGGTGACACCATGAGGGTCTCGAGCAGTCCCGGCACGGCCAGGATGGTGCCGATGCTGACGAAGGGGTTGGAGGGCGCCAGCACGATGAGGTCGGCCGCAGCCACTTCGTCCATCACCTCGGCCGTCGGTCGCGCCCGGTCGACGCCGGCGTAGCGGATCTCAAGCGCGTCGTCGGCGTGGTGGCGGCGGACGAACCAATCCTGGAAGTCCAGCCAGCCATCGGCCGTCCGCACCTCCGTACGGACCGGC
>JACCYW010000014.1 GCA_013696275.1 Chloroflexota bacterium
GCCAGGTGCTCACCGGCTGGGCTGCTCGCTGGGCGGCCGATGAGGCCGCGGGAGGCGGGCGGCCAGGTGCTCACCGGCTGGGCTGCTCGCTGGGCGGACCTCGGTCAAGCGCCGGAGTCCGGTCACATGTCTAAGGCGCTCCAGATCTGATGCGGCCGGCTTTGAACGCGCGGGCGCCGCGTGGGGTGCCCAATCCGGTAGGTCCGTCGTAGCCTGGACCGGCGATGCAGAGGTAGCGACGGGTGCAAAAGCCGTTGCCGCCGCGGGTCACGTCGTGCAATCGGTCGGGGTGCGCGTAGAGCAGTGACGCCGGATAGTCGACGGAGGAGGCGTTGCCAGCCAAGCCGTAGACGGCGGCGATGATCGGGCTGGAGACGCTGGTCCCGCCGAAGATGTACCAGCCTCCCGGGATCACGCCGTAGGTGTTGTAGACGGCGACGCCGGTGTTGGGGTCGGCTACGGCGGAGATGTCGGTCACGGCCCGCTCGTGACAGCGGATCCCCGCTTGCCAGGCGGGTTTGGCGTTGTACGTAGAGCAACCACTGCCGCCGTACCGCCAAGCGGACTCGGTCCAGCCGCGGGCGTTGTCGGCCGTGCTGAGCGAGGTGCCTCCCACGGCGATCGTGTACCGGGAGGACGCGGGGTAGCTCAGCCCGTAGCCGCTGTCTCCGCTGCTCGCCGTGACGGCGATGCCGGGGTGGTTGTAGTGGTCGCCGATCCGAGTGCCGTCGGGTAGGGGCTCGGTGTCGGCGATGTCGCCAAAGGTGCCGTAGCTGTTGCTGATCGCGGTGGCACCGTTTGCGGCGGCCTGGTCGACCGCACGAGCCAGGTTTTCGAACGAATTGTCGTCCGCCTCCACGAGCAGGATGTGGCAGTTGGGACAGGCCGCGCTCACCATGTCGAGGTCGAGGGAGATCTCGGCTGCCCAGCCTGCGTCCGCTGGTGGGTATCTTGTGCCCCCACGTTGGTTGATCTTGGTGAAGCACCCGTTGGCGGTGGTGCAGCGCGGGAGGCCGTAGGTGGCTCGGTATCGCGTGAGGTCGGCCTCGGCGTTTGGGTTGTCGAAGGCGGCGACGACGGCGACGGTCTGGCCCTCTCCCCGGCCGACGGGCAGCTGGTAGGCGCTCTGCAGGTCGGCCGGTCCGTAGCCGAGCGGGGTCGCCGTGGTCAAGAGCTGGCTGGTGCCGGGTTCAAGCACCACCTGCGCCAAACACGCCGCGTGGCCGGGGCCCGGCCTCGGGCACGCGCGGATCACGCTGGCGCCCACCGAGCCGCTCGTGGTGCTTGCTGCGGGCGAGGGCACGCTGGCCGACGCCTGGGACACAGCCAGCGGGAGGATGAGGCTGACACCGGCGATCAAAGCGATCAGTCGACCGATGCTGATACTCGAGGTCACGGGGCAGCTCCAGATCGAGTGGTGGCCGTGGGCGTCAGTACCTGCCGGCGTAGGCCTGCAGCACAGGGGTGGTGCCGTCCTTGCTGGTGAAGCCCGTGAGCACGGCGTCCCTTACCAGGATCCGCTTCAGTGCTGCTGGGGAGGTCCGCGGATGATCCGACAGGTACAAAGCCGCGGTGCCGGCCACGTGCGGGGCGGCGAAGTCCGTGCCGCTGACGAACACGTCTCCGCCATGCAGTGCGGTTGTCAACAGGAAATACCCGGGCGCCCAGATGCTCACGCACGACCCGAAGTCGCTGAACCGCGCCTCGGCGCCCGTCTGGTCGGTCGCGGCTACCGCCATGACCCCCGGGTGGGTGCCGATGCGGGCCGGCGACCCCTCATTGCAGTCGCTGGCACGGTTTCCGGCGCTCACGGTGTAGAAGATGCCGCTGTCAGCCGACGCGATGACCGCGTCATCGAGAGCCCGACTCGGCGCGAACCGCAGGCTCATGTCCGCGACGGCCGGTTTGACCGCGTGCTCCGTGACCCAGTCGATGCCGGACAGGACTTGGCCCAAGGTGCCCACCCCGGAGCAATCCACGACCTTCACGCTGGTCAGCCGGACGCCGGGTGCGACCCCGACCACCCCGATAGCGTTATCACGGGCACCGATGACACCGGCGACGGCCGTCCCGTACCCGTCGCAGTCGTGCCTCGGTCCGATGGTGAAGTTGACCTGCTTGACCACATCGAGTTCGCGGTTGTGGGGGTCGACGCCGCCGGCGATGACATAGGCGTGGACACCGGTGACCGACCCGCGGCCATTGCCTGCCTGGGTAGAGCTGACGTCGGCGTCGACGCGATCGACGCCCCACGGCAGCAGCTGTGGACACGCGGACGCGGGCGGTGCCGAGATGCGACCGGGTCGAGGGTCTTCGACGCCGCCGGCCGTGTCGTAGGCGAGGGCGCCGAAGTCGTTCTGGTTCGCGTCGTAGTAGCTATCGAAGCTGCCCGCACTGTAGAGGCGCCGGCCGTCGGGACTCTGGCCCAGGTAGAACCCGCCGTCCGCCGACAGGCAGGCCGCGGAGCGGTAGGCGGAGTTGTAGCGAGCCACCCAATGATGGGCGCCGTTGGCCGAGTCGAGGGCGAGGGTGAGGTAGTCGAAGCCGGCCGCGGCGTTGGAGTTGAAGCCGGTCAGATACACCCGGGAGCCGTCCGGGCTCACCGCGACGCCCCTCGCCTGGCCGCCGGTGTAGCGCTGGGGAGCGTACGTCTCGGTCCAGGCCCGGGTCCCGGTGGCTGCGTCATACGCGACCGCCGTCGGCTTGAAGAGGTTGTCCCGCCCGGTGGTGTAGCCGACGACATAGACCCGGTCTCCGGTGGGGCTGGCGGCGATCGCTTGCGCCACGTTCTCCCCGGGCTGGCCGGCATGCCGGCGAGTCCACAGCGACCGGCCGTCGCCGCCGGCATAGGCAGCGGTCAGCCAGGACAGCTGCGCGTTAGGCCCGACTGTGGTGTAGCCGGCGATGTACACCCGGCTACCGGTCGGGCTGATGGTCAGGTCGAAGCCGTAGTCGTTACCCCCGGCGCCCCCGGGGCCGCTGTAGTCGCTCCGCCACAGCCGTGCCCCGGTGCGCCCATCGTGGGCCGTGGTCGTGATGCCGAAGTGGCTGCCGTCGGAATTCAGCCCGGTCCCCGTGGTGTAGACCCGGGCACCGGACACCCTTATCTGGCTGGCTGACTCATACGCTGCGCTGGAGGTCCATTGGCGCTGACCGGTGCTCGCGTCGTAACCGATCAGCACACCGTGCTGAGCGGAGCTGGAGGAGTCGAAGCTGCTCGCGATGACGTAGACCCGTCTTCCATCCGGGCTGGCAGCGATGCCCTGTCCGATGTCGACCGAGGCGCTGGGCGCTGGGCGGTCGTACCGCTTGTCCCAGAGGGTGGCTCCGGTGCCGGCATCCAACGCCAGGGTGCGGACGTCGGCGGAGGTGTCGCTGTCCTGCGTGAACCCGGTGATATACACCCGGCTGCCGTCGGGGCTCACCGCGATCCCGAGAGCGCTGCATCCGCCGCAGCCGCCGCCTGCGCCGGAGAAGGGCAGCTTGGCCCAGTCTCGCCGGCCGGTGCGGGCGTCATAGGCCACGATGGCCATCGTCTGCTCGCCCCGCTGGATATCCCAGTCGAGACCCGCAACGAAGATCCGGTCCTCGGTAGGGCTGACCGCCATCCCGAAGGGAGACTCAAACACGTTGATGTGAGCGTGGTCGAAGCGCGCCACCCAGGCCTCACAACGGTCGTCACCGGGCGAGGTAGTGCAGCCCGATGGGTTCGGCGGCCGAGCCAGGGGCCGCATCATGGCAGGGTCGGACGGCGGCCGGACCCCGGGCTGCACTCCGGCGATGCTAAGCATGCTGAGGCCCCGCAAACAAAGGTGCAGCCGAGCCGAGGTCCGATCGGAGGCGTTCGCCCGTAGGCAGTCCTGCGGTGTGTTCCCCCTGGCCGCAGTACCCGTGAGCGACCCGGTCACGGCCCCAATGGACTCGCGCGGCTGCCGCACCCGCTGATCTGGTTCGACGTAGGCGATGCTGGAATCGGCGCGCAGGTTCGCTAGCTGGTCGGCCGGGATGGTCGCGGCGTAGCCATGTAGGGCATGGCTATAGACCGCGCTCACCTTCAGCCCGTACCGCCCTGCTGCCCGGGATACGGCAGCGCTCAGCTGAGCGCCAGGCTTGAGCACCACGATGTAGGAGCCGGTCTGTCCCCTGCCCGCGATCGTCTCTGCCGCCCTCGCACCGCCGACGGTAGCCAGCAAACCGCTGGCCGCGACCAGCACCGCCGCGCCGCGCATCAGACCTGTCCTCGCCATGGCCAGCTCCCGTCGTCATATTAGATGCACCAGCTCCGGTGCACTATGATCGTCATCGAGATGATGCACGTCCTGACCAAGCCGGTCAAGACTTGGTCTGTGCGACCGACTGGCGCGATCACGGTCGTCTTAGCCACGTCGGCTCGTGCCCGCCGCACTGGCAGCATGAAAGGGGTGCCGTGACCGAGCCGCTCCTCGGACAGCTGTCCCGCCTGGGCCTGACAAACGACGAGGCACGCTGCTACGCCACGCTGGTAAGCCGCGGGGGACTCACGGCCAGTCAGCTGTGCACGGCGACTGGGGTCACCCGAGGCAGGATCTACGATGTCGTCCGAGGTCTGCTCAGCAAGGGCGTTGTTCTGGAGACCGCAACGAACGTACGCCGATTCGAGGCCGTCTCCCCGCCGGTCGCAGTCACCAACCTCCTTGAGCGCCGCCACCGGGAGGATGAAGGACTGGAGCGCTCGGCGCAGCAGGTGATCGAGTCGCTGCAGACATCCGCCGCGACGGGCGAGGCGCCGCCGACCTTGCTCGAGGTCATCCGACACAGAGCTACCCTCCGTCAACGATGCGGACAACTGGAGCGAGCCGCGGTCGAGGAGATCTTGTTCTTCGTCCGCGACCAGGGGCAGGTCGCCGGCGATCTCGTCGAGGAGTCCGCCGCACTCCGCCGCGGGGTGCGCCTTAGGGCGCTGTATGAGTCCTCACTGCTCAGGACGCCGTACCTCGAGACCATGCAGCGCTTCCTCGCAAGCGGTGGCGAAGGCAGGCACGTTCCAGTCCTGGCGACCCGACTCACGGTCATCGACGAGCGCGTCACCATGCTCCCGCTCCACGAGGCGACGCTGGCCGCGAGGGAGTTCACCGTGCTAGTGATCCATCACGCCGGCATGTCCGCGCTGGCGGCCTCCGCTTTCGAACGCATCTGGACTGACGCCTGTCCGATCCCTGAGCACTCAGCCGGCTAGCGCTTCAGCTCCTCAGTCGTGACCAGCGTAGCCAGTATAGAGCTATGATGGTCCTATGAGAACGGTGACGGCAGTGGACGTTCGCAAGCACTTCGGGCAGCTGCTCGACGAAGCGGCGTCGGGGGAGCGGATCGTCATCGAGCGCTCAGGCCAGCCGATGGCGGCACTCGTGCCGCTCGCGGACCTCGCCCTGGTCGACCCGAAGGAGCGGCGCGCCCTGAGGCTCGCGGCGCTCGACGACCTGCGACGGATAGCTGCTCATAGGCCCCTGCCAGGCGACTTCGATGCCGCGGCCGCGCTGCGCACCCAACGGCGGGAGCGTCAGGCCCGCATCGGCCGCGTCGTGGGGGGTTGACCTTCTTCAGCGCGCCGCGGGCAGTCGTCGTCGATGCCTCGGTCGCGATGCACGTACTTGCCGGGGCACCTGAATGGCATGAGCAGTGGCGAGAGTGGCAAGAGGCCGATGCGATGCTCCTGGCTCCGGCCCATTTCGGGGTGGAAGTCGCGAACGCGTCACTGCGCGGTGCCCGATTGTCCGCCGCGGATGCGTCCTCTCGTCTCGAGCGACTGTTCAGCGCAGGCGTCGAGATCACCGACCGCGGGCTGCCCGGCTTGCTGGAGGCCGTCGATCTCGCCGATCGCCATCACCTGACCGTCTACGACGCCCTGTATCTCCAGCTGGCAGCGGATGTCGATGGTGAGCTTGCCACTCTCGACCGCGCCCTGGCCGACGCCGCCCGCGAAGAAGGGATCAGCCTCAGTCCGGGCTCTGCCGGATAGATCGCTCCGCGAATGGTTCGGT
>JACCYW010000037.1 GCA_013696275.1 Chloroflexota bacterium
GCCGAGGAGACGCTGGCCGCTCTCCACCGCGGCGACGATGTCATCTACCAGGCGACCTTCTTCGATGGCCGGTGGCGCGGCCACGCCGACTTCCTGCTGCGCCTGGAGTCCCCTTCGGACCTCGGCCCGTGGAGCTACGAGGTGGCGGACACGAAATTGGCGCGCAAGGCGAAGGCCGGTGCGCTGCTCCAGCTCTGCTCATACACGGAACAACTGACGCGCATCCAGGGTCTCCAACCGGCGCGCATGCACGTGGTCCTCGGTGGTCGCGATCGGGCCCAGGTGTCGTTCCGGGTCAAGGACTACATGGCCTACTACCGCGCCGTGCGATGGCGTTTCGAGGAAGCTGTCTTCGGCGAGATACCGGTCACTTACCCGCCGACCGCCACCTACCCGGATCCAGTGGAGCACTGCGGCGTCTGTCGCTGGAACGGCCCGTGCAGCCTCAAGCGCCGGCACGACGATCACCTCTCGCTCGTGGCGGGCCTTGGTCGGAGCCAGACACGCAAGCTGGTCAAGACCGGCGTGGACACCGTGGTCGAGCTGTCCCAGCATCCGCTCGGCCGCCGCGTGCCCCGGCTGGGCGACAAGACCCTCGACCGGCTGCGCGAGCAGGCGCGCATGCAGGTCGAGCAGAGGCGTACCGGGCGGGTGGCCTACGAGCTCCTGCCGGTGGAAGCCGAGCGGGGGCTGACGATGCTCCCCCCGCCATCGCGGGGAGACCTCTTCTTCGACCTGGAGGGCGACCCCTTCGCCACCGACGATGGGCTCGAATACCTGTGGGGCATCATCGACCCCATGACCCCGGCGGCGGACGGACGGCCGGGCTTCCGCCGCTTCTGGGCGCACGACGCGGCGGCCGAGAAGAAGGCCTTCCAGGACTTCATCGACCTGGTCATGGAGCGCCTGGCCGTCGACCCGTCCATGCACGTCTACCACTACGCCCCGTACGAGCCCAGCGTGGTCAAGCGGCTGATGGGTCGTTACCAGACGCGCGAGGATGAGGTGGACCGGCTGCTGCGGGGCGGCGTCTTCGTCGACCTCTATCGGGTGGTCCGTAACGGCGTGCGCGTGTCGCAGGAGTCGTACTCCATCAAGAAGCTGGAGCCGCTCTACCGGCTGGACCGGGAGGGTGAGCTCAAGGACGGCGCGTCGAGCATCCTGGAGTACGAGACGTGGCTGGAGTCCGGCCGTGAGCGATCGGACGGTCAGCGGGACGATGCCATCCTGGAGCGCATCCGCGTCTACAACGAGGATGACTGCCGCTCCAACCTGGGGTTACGCGACTGGCTGGAGGAGCGTCGCGAAGAGATAGAGGAGCGTACCGGCGAGGGGCTGCCCCGGCCCGAGCCGAGCGCACCGCAGGCCAGCCCTGCTCTGACCGAGTTCCAGGCCAAGGTGGAGGCGCTGGCCGATGCCTTGACCGCGGGCGTACCGGAGGATCACGCCGAACGCTCTCCGGACCAGCAGGCGCGTTGGCTGCTGGCCGCGTTGCTCTCCTGGCACCGTCGCGAGGACAAAGCGGAGTGGTGGCATTACTACCACCTGCGTGCGCTCTCCGACGAGGAGCTCGTGGACGAGGCCGACGCCATCGGCGGGCTGGAGCTCATCGGGCCGCAGGGTCCAGTCGAAAAGAGAGCCCAGGTGTTCCGTTATCGATTCGATCCCGACCAGGAGTACAAGATCGAGCTAGGCAAAGAGATGGACGATCCACGCACCGGCAAGACGGCGGGCAAGGTGCTGGCGCTGGACGGCAAGGTCGGGACCATCGACCTCCGACGCCAGCTCGCCTGGGACCGGCCCCACCCGACCTCGCTCGTGCCGACCGGGCCGCTCGAGACGAAGGAGCAGCGTGAGGCCCTGCTGCGATTGGGCGAGTGGGTGCGCGACCATGGCCTGGAGGGCGGCTTCGAGGGCAGTGGGCGACACCAGGCTGCCATCGACCTCCTGCGTGGCCGAGCGCCCCGGGTGGCGGGTGTGCCACCGGGGCAGCCGCTGACGACGCCCGACGAGGATCCGCTGGCGGCAGCGCGCAAAGTCGGCCTGGCGCTCGACGGGACGACGCTCGCCCTGCAGGGACCGCCCGGGTCGGGCAAGACGTTCACTGGCGCGCGCATGATCCTGGAGCTCGTGCGGGCCGGCCGCAAGGTCGGCATCACGGCCATGAGCCATAAGGCCATCAGCAATCTGCTCGACGAGGTGTGCGCGGCAGCGACCGTCGAAGGGGTCACCATCCGCGCCATCCAGAAGGCCGACGAGGACGACCGGTGCAAGGCGGAGATCGTCGAGCGCACGGACGACAACCCCACCGTTCTGCGCGCGCTCCGGGAGGGGGACGTGGACATCGCGGCCGGGACCGGCTGGCTCTGGTCGCGCGAGGCATCCACCGGCAGCGTCGACACGCTGTTCGTGGATGAGGCGGGGCAGGTGTCCTTGGCCAACGTGCTGGCGATGGCCGCCGCGGCGCGCAACATCGTGCTGCTGGGCGATCCACAGCAACTGAACCAGCCAGTCAAGGGCAGCCACCCGCCGGGCGCCGAGAGGTCCGCCTTGGAGCACCTGCTGGGCGATGGGCAGACCATCCCGCCCGACCGGGGGCTGTTCCTGGCTACGACCTGGCGGATGCACCCCGACATCTGCCGCTTCACGTCGGAGGTCTTCTACGAGGACCGGCTCGAGACCGAGCCGAACCTGGGTCTACAGTCGATCGCGGCCGCAGGCCCGTTCAGCGGCACCGGCATCCGCTATGTCAAGGTGGACCATGTCGGGAACCGGAACACTTCCCCGGAGGAAGTGGCTGAGATCGCCTCTGCGGTTCGGGAGCTGCTGGACGGCGGGTCATGGACCGACGGCCACGGCGTCACGCGGCCGCTGACGGTGGAAGACATCCTGGTAGTGGCGCCCTACAACACCCAGGTGCGCAGGCTCCAGGAGGCGCTGCCAGCCCGGGCACGGGTGGGCACGGTGGACAAGTTCCAGGGCCAGGAGGCGCCCGTCGTCTTCTACTCCATGGCCACCTCTTCTGCCGAGGATGCGCCGCGAGGCATGGACTTCCTTTATTCGATGAACCGGTTGAATGTGGCCACGTCGCGCGCGCGATGCCTCAGCGTGATCGTCTGTAGCCCTACGCTGCTCAAGGCGCAGTGCCACACGCCTGGTCAGATGCGCCTGGCCAACGCGCTGGCCCGCTTCGTGGAGCTGGCTGACGGGGAGCCGGCTGAGGAGGAGCTGGCTGAGGAGGTGGCGGCTGGCCCCGTCCAAGAGCAGGCGCAGCCGATCGTCCAGCTCGAGCTGAGGGTTTAGGCACCTCGCGGCTCCGAACCCTCCACTCCCCGCTGGGGGCCTTCAGATACCGCTCCTCATCCCCCGGTATGTGCGCTCGTTCCGCGCTGCGACTCGCGTCACCACCACTTCGCGCGACTTGGTTCGTAGCTGGAAGACGACGCGCCATGGCCGACCATCGACGCGCACCTGGACGCGGAACAGGTCGCGCGAACCGCTCAGTCTCGTCGCGCCCGCGGGCCGTGGGTCATCGGCGAGAGCCAGGATCACTCCCCGCATCGCGGCGAACTCTGGTCCACGCAGCTTGCCGAGTTGTCGCTGTGCGGCCGGCGTGAGGATGACCCGATAGCGCGCCAATGCCCGGCGTCAGTCCCGGTCGTAGGCGACGCGACCCTCGGCAACGAGCCGCTGGAAGTAGCGGTCGGCGTCGACCCCGCCCAGATCCTCGTATTCAGTGAGTGCGGCGCGTGAGCCTTCCAGATCCTCCCGCTCCTCCTGCGCCTCCAGCCACGTGGCGAGAGCCTCCTCCACGATGTCCCGGATCTGCCGTCCCGACTCCGCGGCCCGGACGCGGACCGCCCGATACAGCGCCTCGTCGCGGAGGGCGATAGTGACCTTCACAGCGCCATCTTACCATCCAGCCATCCAAACATCTGGATGCCCGGGCTGGGATCAAGGTGTACATTGCCAACTGTGCTCGCGGCCGGGCGGGAACCGAACCATTCGCGGAGCGATCTATCCGGCAGAGCCCGGACTGAGGCTGATCCCTTCTTCGCGGGCGGCGTCGGCCAGGGCGCGGTCGAGAGTGGCAAGCTCACCATCGACATCCGCTGCCAGCTG
>JACCYW010000052.1 GCA_013696275.1 Chloroflexota bacterium
CCACCCGGGCACCGGCCGCGGCCAGCCGATCGCGCGCCTCGGCATCCAGGAAGTCCATGCCGATCTCTTCCAGGATGCGCAGGGACGCCTCGTGGATCGACTCTAGCTCATCCTCGGAAACGACCTCGGTGGGCTTGTAGCGCATCCGAGGCTGCGCCCACGGCCGCTGCGGTGGCAACCGACTGCGCTCGCCGGTAGCGCGGCCGCCGCGACGACGCGGCCGACCGCTCTCGACTTCGGCCTCCAAGTCGGTGGATATGTCTGTCATCAAGTGGACCGCGAGTCGTCGCCCAGGCCTTGGCGGGCCTGGGCGGCATTTACGAACATGCCGGGGCTAGAGGATGGGCTACTCGCCGATGAGGCCCTGCTCCTGGAGGAAGGCCGCCGCGACGTCGGCCTCGTTCTCGCCATCGATGTCCACCGTGCCGTTCAGCGCCAGCATGGTCTCAGTATCAAGGACCGCAGCTACCGGCGCGAACAAGTCAGCAAGACCAGGGTTCGCGTCGAAGACCTCCTGCCGGACGTTGAGCGAAGGCTCGTAGCTAGGAAAGAAGGCGAGGTCATCTTCTAGCACCGTCAGGCCCAGGGAGGTGATGCGAGTGTCAGTGGCGAAGACCTCGCCGAAGATGCAGTCCTCGGCGCTGTCGATGGCGTCGGGGATGATTCCGAGCTCCAGCGTGGCGACGTCGCTGAATTCGAAGCCATAGGCGGCCTCCACGCCCGGCATACCGTCGGAGACGCGAGCCTGGAACTCGGTCGCTGCGCACAAGGTGGTCTGGTCCGGGCTCTCGGCTGCCAAGGCAGCGAGATCGGAAAGTGTGGTCAGTTCGAGCTCGGTAGCGGTCTCGCTCGCGAGCGCGATGGTATAGCTGTTGTTCAGCGGCGCGGGCTCCAGCCACACGATGCCATTGGCAGCGTCGGCATCCCTGACCGCGATGTACTGCTCCTCAGCACCAGGCACGGGATCCGTGTTACCTAGATGGTTGATCCAGCCCGTACCCGTGTATTCCCAATACATATCGGTGTCGCCGGCGAGCAGCGCCGCACGGGTGACGTCCGATCCCTGGGTGCCCGTTTCATCGTTCACCGTCGCCCCGGCGTCCTCGAGCACCTGGATGGTGATCTGGCCCAGGATCAGTTGCTCTGTGAACTCCTTGGATCCGACCGTGAGCTCCACGCCCGTCAGGTCGACGACGCCACCACCGCCGGGGCTCTCGCCGGCACTCTCCTCCGGGCTCTCACCGGCACTCTCCTCCGGGCTCTCACCGGCGCTAGCTGACGCTCCACTTGGCGATGGAGCCGTCGTGCGGGTACTTGCCTGCGGGGTCCCACAGGCGCTGATGATGATGATCAGAGCGCCCAGAAGGCCGAGGGCCCTGATGGGACCTGTGATTGGCATACGCATCTCTTCGATCTCCTCCATTCGATGACGCTTTAGCACTGGTCGATCCTCGGGTAGGCCGCCTCCTATCGGCTCCCGAGCGTTTGGGGTCAGAGGCCTTTCGGACTCAACCGGGTTTCGGCGATGCCGCCGAGGTGGTCGATGAACAGGGCCAGGGAGGCGGCGAGCACGCTGCCCACTAGGACTACGGTCTCCCGGCTGGTCACGAGCCCGCTGTTGATGATGTCGCCAAGACCGCCGGCATTCACGAAGGTGGCCAAGGTCGCGGTGCCCACGTTGATGACCAGGGCTGTACGCACGCCGGCAAGGATGACCGGCACGGCCAGGGGTAGCTCTATCTTGAGTAACACAGCGCCCTTGGTCATGCCCATCCCGCGCCCGGCCTCGATAACCGACTGGTCGACCTGTTGGAGGCCGGTCATCGTATTCCGGATGACCGGCAGTGCTGAGTAGGCGACCAGCGCCACGATGGCGGGCCAGAAGCCGATAGCCCAAACGAGCGCCAGAAGGACCAGGACGCCGATGGACGGGACCGCCTGACCGATGTTGGCCAGAGCGAGGACGGGCGGCACCAAGAGCCGCGCGCCTGGGCGCGTGAGCAACACGCCCAGCGGCACCGCGATGAGGATGACGAACGCGGTGGACACGAAGCTGAGCCTGAGGTGCTCCACGAACGCGTTCACTATCCCGTCCGGTTCGAGCGCGCTGCGCTCGATGATGTCCAGGTCCTGGGTGATGGCCCACACATAGACGCCCACGGACACGGCGGCGAGGACGATGGGCAAGCCGAAGTAGCCCAAGGCCGTGGCTCGCCGGCCCCGGAAGACATCTGTCCCCCCTGCGACAAGTGCGCCAGCTGTAAGGTCACCGTCAGCGGGTCGGGCGTCGACCGCCATCAGGCGTCCCCGATTCCCGCGGGATGCATCACTTCCAACTGCGCTCGCGACCGCTCACGGGCATCACGGCGCAGCGCCTGGATCTCCCCGCTGACCGTGGCGAAGTCGACGGTGCCTAGGTAGGCGCCGGACTCATCGACCACGATGGCGCAGCCGACCCTGGACTTGAGCATCTCGTTGAGGGCGTCGCCGAGTGAGACATGCGGCTGGACGATCGCCTCGGCGGGGTGGCCAAGCTCCCCGAGTGGTAAGTCTTCCCGCGCCAGGTCTTGGCCGGCGAGCCAGCGGGCCGGTCGCCGAGCCTCATCCAGGACAAGGACCGCACCCTTATCCGACGCACGCAGTGCTGCCATCACCTCCGATCGAGAGCTCGAGACCCCAGCTGTTGGCCACTGCACGAGCTCTACGTCACGAACGCGCGAAAGGTTAAGGCGCTTCAAGGACGCACCGGAGCCGACGAAGTCGGCCACGAAGTCGTCCGCAGGTGCGGACAGGATGTGCGCCGGTGTGTCGTACTGGGCGATCTGTGAGCCCTCGCGCAGGATGGCGATCCGGTCGCCCATCTTGATCGCCTCATCGATGTCGTGAGTGACGAAGACGATGGTCTTGCGTATGGTCTCCTGGAGGCGCAGGAACTCGTTCTGAAGGCGGTCACGAGTGATGGGGTCGATGGCCCCGAACGGCTCATCCATGAGCATCACCGGCGGGTCCGCACTGAGTGCTCGAGCCACCCCGGCGCGCTGACGCTGCCCGCCCGAGAGGTGCTTGGGATACCGATCACGGTAAGTCGATGGATCCAGACCGACCATCGCCAAGAGCTCATCCACCCGGCTGCGGATCCGCTTGCGGTCCCAGCCGAGCATCTTGGGCACGGTCGCGATGTTGTCAGAGATGGTCTGATGCGGGAACAGCCCGACCTGCTGGATCACGTAGCCGATGCGCCGGCGGAGTTTGTCAGGGTTGACGCTGGTGACGTCCTCGCCCTCCAGGATGATGCGACCGGATGTCGGCTCGATGAGCCGGTTGATGAGCCGCATCGTGGTCGTCTTGCCGCACCCCGAGGGACCGACCAGGATGACGATCTCGCCGGCCGCGATGTCCATGTCCAGGGAGTCGACAGCGGGCCGCGCCTGACCTGGAAAGACCTTCGTCAGGCCCTGGAGGCGGATCATCGGCTCCGCGCCGTTCGCGACGTGGGTCGTCGTCATGTCAGGCACGTATCCCCCTCGAAGTGGTGAGCCGGGCGATGAATACGAATGCAAGATCGATGAGCACGGCGATGATGATGATGCCCAGGATGGCGCTCAGCGTCTGTGGGACGGAGGTCGGCGTACCGAATCGTGCCAGCGCCCGGAAGATGTCCTTGCCCAAGCCCGGTCCGTTGATCACCGCGGCGATGGCCGCGATCCCGACGGTGATCACAGCGGCAACCCGGATACCGGTGATGATCACGGGCCACGCCAGGGGCAGCTTGATGCGGAAGAGGAGCCGGAAGCTACCCATGCCCATCCCTTGCCCGGACTCGATGATGGCCGGGTCGACGATGCGCAAACCTGTAACCGTGTTACGCACGATGGGTAGCAACCCGTACATGACCAGGGCGACGACCGCTGACCGTGTCCCGAGGCCCAGGATGGGGACAAGCAGCCCAAACAAGGCAAATGAGGGAATGGTGAGGAACACCCCGGTGATCGCCAGGGAGATCCGTCGCGGCGTGGCGGTGGCATAGGTGAGCACCCCGATGGTGACCCCGATGATCGTCGACAACGCGACCGAGATGAGCACGATCATGGCGTGCTCGATGGTCAGCCCAAACAACCGATCGCCCTGGTCGGCCAGGTAGTCGACGAGGGTCATCAGCCGGCCCGCGCTCTGGCGACCAAGCTCGTGGGCCGCCGTGCGTCATAGCCAAGCTCCCGGGATAGCTCGTCGGCGGCTGCCTTGATGGCCTGACCTGCGAGCGGCAAGCGAGCGCCCAGCCGAAACTTGGGCGCAGAGACGTTGAGTGCGGCCACCACCTCGCCGCGGAAACCGCGGACCGGCGCCGCCGCCGCGACCAGGCCGGGTTCGAACTCCTCGTCGATGATGGCAAAGCCCTGCCGGCGCGCGACGAGGATGCGCTCGAACAGAGCGTTCACATCGGCTGGCGCATTGGGCCCGCCCACACCGAACACCGCACCCGCCAAGAGTCGTTCCAGCTCGTCTCTGTCGTGATCGATGAGGAGGGCGCGGCCAGACGAGGTGTTGTGGGCTGGGACGAGGCGTCCTGCCCAGGCCACCGTCTGGACGGCGTGTGGCGGAGTCTCCGTCAGGATCGTCAGGACCTCGGGCCCTTGGAGCACCGAGAGGTGGATCCGTTCGCCCAGGTCCTTCTCGACGAGTCGCCGGAGGATCGGCGCGCCTGCCGCGAGCAGACGCTGGTCAGCGGCTCGCGCGGCAAGAGCGAAGACGTGCCAGCCGATCCGGTAGGCCATCGATCCAGCGTCGCGCTCTACGAAGCCGGCGTCGGCGAGGACTCGCAAGGTTCGCGACACCTGGCTCTTGTCCCGCCCCTGCTGGGCCGCCAGGCGGCTCACCCCCCACCCACCCTGGGCGACCGCGTCGTCCGAGGCGAGCGCATCCAGGAGATCGAGAGCACGACGGAGGCTGCTCGCGGGCTCGTCTGCCACGCCGCGCAGAGTGGCAGATTGATGCGCGTAATGCAAATGGGATCGCACCAAATGCGATCCGGCTACGATGACGGCCAGCTCTTCGAACGAAAGGATCCGTTTCCGGTGTGTGGGATCGCAGGTATCTGGGGGTCTTCGGACGGCGACGTCGTCGAGCGGCTGATGAGCGGCATCGTCCACCGCGGGCCGGACGGGTCCGGCATGCACGTGCAGTCAAACGGCGTCCTCGGCCATCGTCGTCTGGCGATCATGGACCCGGCGGGTGGTATGCAGCCGCTGTACGACGAGACAGCTATGGCCGCCATCGTCGCCAACGGGGAGATCTACAACTTCCCGGCACTTCGTCATGCCTTGGGCGACCGCCACACGTTCGCCACGACGAGCGACACCGAAGCGGTCCTGCACCTGTTCGAGGAATGCGGCACCGACACGCCAGCCGAGCTGGCCGGTATGTTCGCCTTCGCCATCTGCGACCAGGACCATCTATTCCTTGCCCGCGACCCCATCGGCATAAAGCCGCTGTACTACGGCCGTGGCCTGGACTCAAGTGGCGCCGAGGTGACAGCCTTCGCCTCGGAGATGAAGCCACTGGCCGACTGGGTGGAAGAGCTCCACGAGTTCCCGGCCGGTACCTGGTACGACAGTCGCGTCGGCTTCGTGCCGTACTACCAGGTCCCCACCGCACCGCCGGTCACGCGCGCGGCCGACGAGCATGTCGCACTGGTACGGCGCGGTCTGGAGGACGCGGTCGCTTCGCACATGATGAGCGACGTGCCGGTCGGGGCTTTCCTCTCTGGCGGGCTGGACTCGAGTGTCATCGCGGCGCTGGCGCGGCGACACGTGGACGAGCTGCACACCTTCTCCGTAGGGCTGCCCGGCTCCCGCGACATCGAAGCGGCCAGGCGGGTGGCGGCGCATATCGGGTCGATCCACCACGAGTACCTGATGTCGGCTTCAGAGGTGGTGGAGCGACTGCCGGATATCGTGCACGCCCTGGAATCGTTCGATCAGGACCTGGTGCGCAGTGCCATCCCGACCTATTTCTGCGCACGACTCGCGGTCCAACACGTGAAGGTGATCCTGACCGGCGAGGGGGCGGACGAGCTGTTCGCCGGCTACGCGTATCACAAGACCGTGAGTGACCCGGCCACGCTCCACCGGGAGTTGTGTCGTTCCATCTCCACGCTGCACAACATCAACCTCCAGCGCGTCGACCGGTTGACGATGCTGCACAGCCTCGAAGGTCGGGTGCCATTCCTGGACACTGCGTTCATCGCTCTGGCTCTGACCGTGCCGGCCGAACTCAAGCTCAAGACCATGACCGACGGCAGCCAGATGGAGAAGTGGGTGCTGCGTGCCGCCTGCCAGGATCTACTGCCGGCGGACATCGTGTGGCGAGCCAAGGAGCAGTTCGATGAGGGCAGCGGCACGGTCGACCTGCTCGACGAGGTGCTTGGTTCGTTCCCCCACGAGATCGATCTGGACGCATACCGAACTGCGACCGACGAGCCTGTGCGCTCGGCGGAGGAGGCGCTCTATCACCGGATGCTATGCGACGGCTATGCCCGACCCGAGATGATCTTGCGCAACGTCGCGCGCTGGACCGAGGACCGTCATATCTGACGCCCGTGCTAGACGACCACCCCAGCACCGAGTCGGGTGAGGTAGCGGCTCCGCCAGTCCTCGGTCGCCTGGACCGCATTGAACGTATAGAGATGCAGGTCCACGATGGCGGCCTCAGGGTCCAGCAGGTGTGGCGCCAACTCTTCCAGCAGTGAGTCAGGCCGGAAGAAGCCGCCCGACCGGGCGAGCCGAGCGACGAAGCGGACGTTCTTGCTCAGGAAGCGGCGCGTATCGGCCACGCCGATGCGGGCACTGATGGCCAGCAGCCGGTGCAGTTCCGCGACCCCCGGGATTCCGATGTGCGCCGGCAGTGAGAGGCCCTCCGACCGTCGCGCAGCGAGCCACGAGACGATGGCGCCTGGCTCGAAGCAGAGCTGCGTGGTCATGTAACTCGCGTATGCCGACTTCTCACGCAGCGCAGCCAGCAGCCGCTCCTCCTCGATGAACGGATGGCCCTGCGGGTAGCAGGGGATGCCGATGTCGGCCATCGGGTAGCCGACCTCCGCCAGCGCTCGCAGGAGGGACGACCCATCGGCGAAGTCACCATGCTCCTTCGAGTCACCGCCGACCACGAATGCAGCGCGTACGCCGGCAGCCTGGAGTCGGGCGCTGATCTCCCGCAGGTGACGGCGGTCGCGGATCATCCGGGCAGCCAGATGCGGCACGGCGGAGAAGCCAGCC
>JACCYW010000055.1 GCA_013696275.1 Chloroflexota bacterium
CCAGCGGCCCGCGATCGTCCAGCTGATCGCGCACTACCCGAAGCGGCACCGACAGATCGTCAGGCAGCGCGATCCCATCCCCGCTGCGGGCGATGACCACGATGACCTCGGCGCAGGCGGCTCCGACCGCTCGGACGGCGTGGTGCAGCATCGGTCGGCCGTCCAGCGGCTCGGCCAGTTTGTCGCGCCCGAAACGGCGGGCTCCACCGCCGGCCAGCACGATGCCGCTGGCTCTGGGTGTAGCGCGGTCAGCGACCTCCGTATCATCAGCGGGGTCGGCATCAGCGAAGTCCGCCGCTGCTCCCCTGATCGGCACGATCTCCACCGTGGCGTTGTAGTCGGGGACCAGAGCCACCTCGTCTCTGCGTCCCGCCGAGATGAGCGGATTGGACTCCGGAAAGAACATCTGCACATTGCCCGGACGCATCCGGGAGATACGGATCCTTGCCCTGACCTGGCCGACCTCGGATCTGACGGTCACAGCGTCGCCGTCGCTGACGCCGATGGAGCGCGCATCGGCCTCGGCGATGAAGAGGGCATCGCGATCGGCGCCGGTGAGCGGATCGCGCGCCTTCCAGACCATCGAGTTGAACTGCTTGCCACGGCGCGTGGATAGCAGGTAGCTGCCCGGCGCCAGCTCGATCTCGCGTGGTCGGACCGGGCTGAAGGCAGCCTTGCCATCCGGGGTCGGGAAGACCCACCCATCGCACAACCGCTCACCGCCCCACTGGATGGCATCACCGGTCTTGCGCAGGTGCTGGATCCCGTCGTAGTAGGGCACGATGCGGGCGATCTCCTCACGCACCGCCTGGGCCGACTCGAACGAGCAGAGCCGCGCGGCCCGGTCCCGGTCGACGCTCGCTGCCAGCTGCAGCAGGACCTGCCATTCCGCCCTGGCTTCTCCGATGCGCCGGCCGGGGATCTCCGGTGAGTAGGCGACCCGGCGCTCCGTCGTCGTCTCCGTGCCGCCGCCCGGCTGTTCATAGCGCGTGGTGGCAGGCAGGAGCAGTACGGCATCGCCCGGTTGGGAGAGCATCTGCGAAGAGACCACGATGTCCTGATGGACGCGCAGTGGCACGTTGGCCAGGGCCGCCTCGACCGACGGCGGATCGGGTAGCGTATCGAGGAAGTTGCCACCGATCGACCACAGGAGGTCCAGCTCGCCGCGGCCGGCGGCCTCTACCATCTCGGCCGCCGACCGTCCGCGTTGCGCGCCCACCGGGAAGCCGTACAGCAGCGACAGGGCGGCCGCCGAATCGGCCGAGATCGGTACGCCGCCCGGCAGTACGGTCGCGTAGCAGCCCATCTCCGCGCCGCCCTGGACGCCGGAATGGCCGCGGATGGGCATCAGCCCAGCACCCGGGCGCCCGACGTTGCCGCGGGCGAGCGCCAGGTCGATGATGGCGGCCACGTTATCCGTGCCACACACGTGTTGGGTGATGCCCATCGACCAGACAAGGACCGCCGAGCGAGCCGCTGCATACATCCGCGCGAAGCGCCTCATGTCGTCGACCGACGCACCCGACCAGCGGGCAAGGTCATCCAGGTCCTGCGTCGCCAGCTCGGCTCGCAGTTCGGGCCAGCCCTTGGTGTGGCGATCGATGAAGTCGTCGTCCGTGCCGCCGTCTTCGATCAGCATCTTGAGCACGCCGTTGAGGAACGCGATATCGCCACCGACATTGACGGGAAAGAATTCATCGGTGATCTTGGTACCGAAGACGGCGCTCTCCGCGTTGGAAGGGACCCAGTAGCGCTCCAGCCCGGGCTCCCGGAAGGGATTGACGACGGCCACCTTGCCGCCTCGCTTCTTGGCCATGTAGAGGTACTTCATGAAGACAGGCTGGGCATTGGCCGTGTCCGACCCGAACAGGACGATCAGGTCCGATTCGATGACGTCGGTGTAGGAGCAGGTGCTGGCGGCTACCCCGACGCCGAACTTGAGGGCACCGGTGGACGGCGCATGGCAGATGCGGGCGGCGTTATCGACACTGTTGGTGCCCAGGAAACGGGCCACCTTCTGGGCCACGTAGTAGGTCTCGTTGGTGATGCCACGGGCGGTCAGGAAGAGCGCGAAGCGGTCGCCGCCGGCGGCCTGAGCGCCTCGGACCTGCTCAGCCGCCATGGCCAGCGCTTCTTCCCATGGGATGCGCCGGAAGCCCTTGTCGCCCTTTCGCCGGAGCATCGGGTAAGGCAGCCGGCCGAGCTTGCGCAGCCCGGCGCCGTCGAGCTCACGCAACGGCTCGACGTCGGACAGGACCCTGGCATCGAGGGCACCCATGGTGTTGACCTGGAGGAGATTCAGCCGGGTGGTGCACAGGTGGACCCCTTCGATGGTCCAGTCCTTGAAGCCGGCCACGCCCAGCGCGCACCCGTCACAGACGCCATCGCGCAGGATGCGCCAGGCGTAGGGCAGGTTGCCCTTGTTCTGCCAGACGGTCCGGAGCATCTCGCCGTAGTGGTTGGGCTTCTGCTTGTCCAGGCCGTTGGGGACGATGCCGGCCCATAGCTCGGGCGCGATGCGACGCGCCTTCTTGGGGGCCGGCTTGGCCGTAGCGCGTGGGTCCGGCGGCGTGTCTGGCCGCCCCTCGAGCCCGTCACCTTGCCGAGCGATGGGAGTCTCTGACCCGGCGATCGAGGATGGCTCGTCGCCCGGGCGCCCAGAAACGTCGGCCCGAGGTTCTATCGGCATGCCGACGAGTATGCCGCCTCGGTCGTGAGAGCCACTCGCTGAGGGCCGCCGCCGGCTCTCAGCTGCCCAGGTCCAGCCGCTCGCGTCCGGAGTAGATGTTGAATCGGTCGTCGCGCAGGAATCCCACCAGGGTCATCCCGAGCCGCGTGGCAGTCTCCACGGCCAGGTCTGAGGGTGCTGAGACGGCCGCCAGCACGGGGATGCCGGCCATGGCCGCCTTCTGGACGATCTCGAAGCTGACCCGGCCGGACACCAGCAGCACGCACTCGTTGAGGGGCCATGCACCGGCCAGCGTCATCGCCCCGATGAGCTTGTCCAGCGCGTTGTGGCGGCCGACATCCTCGCGCACCGCGATGAGCTGACCATCGACGCTGAAGAGGCCCGACGCATGCAGGCCGCCGGTCGTCTCGAACACCGCCTGGGCGTCGCGCATCAGGGCCGGCAATCCGACCAGCATCGAGCGGGCCATGACCGGCCCGGCCGGCAGCGGCTGGCAGCGCAGGACCACGTCGTCGATCGACGCCTTGCCGCAGATGCCGCAGCTCGCGGTGGCCACGAAGTGGCGCGCGGCGACGCGCCCGGCATCGAACCATCCTGCCAGCCGTACGGTGATCTCGTCGTCCGGCCGGGCCATCCGACCAGGATCGCCGGCCTCGAATCGGACCGCCACCAGGTCGGCTGGCGCGATCAGGCCTTCGGTCATCAGGAAGCCCGCTGCCAGTTCCGCCTCGCCACCCGGCGTACGCATCGTGACCGCGATCGGCACTGGCTCCTGATCCGGCCCAGCGGTGCGGATCTCCAGAGGCTCTTCACCGACCAGGCGCTCCTGACGCTCATCCGCGTCTTCGCCGCGGACCCAGATGATGCTGGCGTCCGACGTGCTACGGATGGTCATCGACCGATGATGGGCCCACTACTCCCTTCCTGCGAGGTAGCTGACCTGGGCGCTGTCGACCATCACGAAGTTGGGGCAGTACGTGCAGTCCCGGTCATCGAGGTTGGTGATGGAGACAGAATTCGATGATCCGAGCAGCGCAGCCGAGAAACCGAACTCGGCGGTGCCCCAGTTACCCTCCCCACTCGGCCCGCAACAGAAGTCATTGGGAAGCGGGTCGGGACCGTCATAGATGATGACCCCGTTGAGGATGATGCGAATGGGCTTCTTGACGATGTCCTCGGCATCGATGCCCACCAGTCGCAGCGTGGCATCGCCGCGGACCGAGTCCGCGCCATCGATGTCGAAGCTGGCAGTCATGGTATGGAACGCCGTCCCCTGGCCGTAGACCCAGGCGGCGCTGCGTCCGTGGTAGCGCTGGTTGAAGCCACCCCGGAAGGGACGCACGGCGGTCGTCTGGCGGATCGGCGGCCCGGGCGGAGTCGGGCTGGCAGTGGCGCTCGGGGTAGGACGTGGGGTCGGTTCAGGGGTGGGTTCCTGGGTCGGAGACGGGGTCGGGCGCGGGATCGGGCGCGGGGTCGGCTGGAGCGTTGGCTGGGCGGTCGGAGTCGGTCCTGGAGGAGCGGTCGGTCCAGTCGTCGGAAGGAGCGTCGGCGCCGTCCGCAGGGTCGGCAGCGGGACCGGCAAGAAGGTCGAGATGGGCGTGGCCAAAGTGGGCGTGGGCATGAGCACGGTCAAGGTGGGAGTGGGTACGGCAGCTACCGTCGGCACAGGCGTCGCGAGAGGCGGCAAGACAGACTCGGTGGCCAGGGGTGGCCGTGTCGCCGAGGTGCCGGCAGTGTTCGATGCTACGGGCACCACCGGCAGCTGCCGGGCACTCGCCGTCGCCCCGACGGCGGATCCACCCACGCCCCGACCGCCGGGATCGGCCACCAGCCAAGCCCCGACCGCCACGACGCCAGCGATGAGTATGAGCAGGCCCAGCACGATCGATGGACGGGACCAGGTCGGCGTTAGGCCCGCTCCTGCCTCCCGCCGTCCGCCCATCGAACCAGCCCGAGGGCCGACACGCGGGCCGAGGACCACGCCGGGTCGGTAGGCGTGTGTCCTATCGAGGTCTACCCGCCCGTCGTCGAAGTCGGTGGTGCTGAGGGATGGCAAGGCGGTCGCGCCCCGCGGTACGGCCCGGGCCGCATCGCCCGCCCAGGCGGCTCGCTGCGAAGCGACCGCTGGCCGCCCAGCAGCTCCGACCTGGGGAGCCGCCGCCAAGCCAGCCGCCTCCTCGGCCGGCAGCCGCACGAGGATGGTCGACAGCGTCGCCGAGACCTGCGCCGCCGAGTCGGGCCGGCCACCAGGGTCCTTGGCGAGGCAGGACATGATCAACGCTTCGAGATGCGTATCAACGGCCGGCACGCGCACCGACGGCGGCGGCGGCGGCACGCTGGCCTGCTGGCGACGGACCTCCTCGGCATCAGGACCGGCGAAGGGTGGCGCGCCCGTGATCATCTCGTAGAGGACCGTTCCGAGACCGTAAAGGTCGGCGGCCGGCCCCACCTGGCCGCCCATCGCCTGCTCCGGCGACAGGTACGCGGCGGTCCCAAAGGCCACGCCCGGCAGCGTTATCTCGGTCGCGCCGCTCAACGCCTTGACGATGCCGAAGTCGGTCAGTCGTGGAACTCCGTCTGCGTCGAGCAGGATGTTGCCCGGCTTTACGTCGCGATGGACCAGGCCCCGACCGTGCGCGACACTCAGCGCCAAGGCCACGCCATAGCCGATGCGGGCTGCCTCCCGCTGCGTCAGAGCGCCGCGCTGGCGTAGCAGCTCGCGCAGCGAGCGGCCCTCGACGAGCGCCATGACGATGAAGAGGGCGCCATCGGCGCTGGTGCCGAAGTCGTAGACGGGCACGATGTTGGGGGCACTCAGCGCCGCGGCGGCTCGTGCCTCGACACCGAAACGGGCTCGCATCCCGGCGTCGTCGCTGAACTGCGGCCGCAGGACCTTGACCGCGACCGGTCGCTCCAGGCGCTCATCGACAGCCCGAAAGACCTGCGCGCTGCCGCCTTCGCCGATCAGTTCCAGGAGCCGGTAGCGATCAGACAGCAGGACAGTCGGCACCGGATGTGACTGGGACACCATGCGATAGTCGCCCAAGAGGCGGACCATGCACCTTCCAGGGCCGTCCAGCGGCCTTGTAAGGTTGTTGCATCAGTGAAGCTTCCGGCGGGTCCTCCGTTCACTCTGCGAGCCCAGCTGCTGACGCCGCTGGGCGGCGGTGGCCACCAGTTCGAGTCGGATGCGCGCATCACGGTCGACCGCCAGGGTCGTCTGGCCTCGGTCGAACGCTGGCCAGGGGAGCCGTTAGCGGGCATGGAGCCGGCGGCGAGCAGCGAGCCCGCGCTCGACATCCGCCCCTTGACGGTGATGCCCGGCATGGTCGATCTGCACGTCCATCTGCCGCAGACCCCGTCCGCCGGGCTGGGTTATGGGCTCGACCTGCTGACCTGGCTGGGACGCTACGTCTTCCCGCGCGAACAGGCCTTCGACGTCGCTACGGCCAGATCCCTCGCGCCCCAGGTCTTTCGAGCCATGGCCCGTGCTGGTACCACGACGGCCGTCGTCTACGGCGCGATCTGGGCGCCTTCGCTCGATGCCGCGTTCGAGGCGGCCGAGCGACATGGCATCAGGGCCGTCATCGGCAAGGTGATGATGGATGAGCTCACCTACGACGATGGGTTACCGCGCGAGCGCATCCTTGAGACCAGCCTGCGCCAGTCGGCCGAGCTGTGCGAGAAGTGGGATGGCCGTGATGCTGGCCGGCTCCGTTACGCTTTCACGCCACGCTTCGCGCTGTCGTGCTCGGCCGAGATGCTGCGTGAGTCGGCTGCCCTGGCGCAAAGCTTTGGCGCCTACTGGCAGACACCCATCTCGGAGGACAAGGCAGAGGTAGCGCAGGTACGCCAGCGCTTCCCTGAGGCGCGCGACTACCTTGACGTCTACGACCGCGCCGGCGCCCTGGGCGAGCGGACGATACTGGCCCATGCCATCCATCTCTCCGATGGCGAGATCGCCCGGCTCATCGAGTCCGGTTCGCGCATCGCCCATTGTCCGGCCTCGAATCTGTTCCTGGCCAGCGGGGTCATGCCGCTGGCGCGCTATCTGGCAGAAGGGGCCGTGGTCGGCCTTGGCTCCGACGTGGCCGGTGGCCCGGACCTTTCCATGCTGGGCCAGGCCCGGCTGGGCGCATACGCCCAGAACGCGCTGCGCGCCGCTGGCGGAGGGAGCGCCGAGCTGGTCGATGCGCTGGGTTGGCTCCGGCTGGCCACGCTGGGTGGCGCAGACGCGCTCGGACTGGCGTCCGTGCTGGGTTCGGTCGAGGTCGGCAAGGAGGCCGACCTGATCGCGGTCGATGGATCGCTCGCCGTTCCTCCCGGAGGCTCGGAGGTCGACGATCCGCTGGAGCTGGCCGGGCGGCTCATCTTTCGCAGCCATCCTGAGATGGTGGTCGGCGCCTGGGTCCGAGGCCGTCTCCTGCCGGCCTGAGGTCCAACGGAGGCGGCGCTGTCGGTTGCCGGGAAGACCAGGACGCTGGCGGGTGACGCTCACAGCGGCGGATGACCCGACCATCGTTACGTCGTCCGACGGAGTAGGTAGGCTCAGTCAGGTGGAGGATGTCGAGCTGCTCATCCGTGGCGGGACGGTCATCGACGGTTCCGGCGGGCCGCGTCGAGCGGGTACCGTAGCCGTCTCGGCTGGCCGCTTGCGGATGCTTGCCGAGGATCCCGGCAGCCTGCGCGCCGCGCGAACCGTCGACGCGACCGGACTCGTCGTGGCACCCGGTTTCATCGACCTGCACTCACATTCGGGTCTGATGGTCCTGGCCGACCCGCGGCATGAGCCCAAGCTGCGCCAGGGCGTCACCACCGAGGTCATCGGCGTGGACGGCAATGCCTACGCGCCGTTCGCGAGCCGTGCCGATCTGCTGGCCTTCGTGCGGCTGAACGCGGGGCTTGACGGCATCCCTGAGCTGGCCTACGACTGGGGCTCAGTCGCTTCCTATCTGAGCCGCTTCGACCGGCGTGTCAGCGTCAACCTCTGTCTGCTGGTCGGCAACAGTGCTTTGCGCATCGATGCACTTGGCTGGGATGACGTGCCAGCCGACCGGTCCGCGCTCGATCGCATGCGCGGGCTGCTGCGCGAGTCCATGGAGGAGGGCGCCTTCGGAGTCTCCTCTGGCCTCGACTACGCGCCCGGCGCCTTCGCCACGACCGATGAGCTGGCCGAACTCACTGAGGAAGCCGCCAGGCTCGGAGGCATCTATCACACCCACGTTCGCTACGCCCTGGGCGACCGTTTCCTGGACCCGTTCCGCGAGGCGGTAGAGATCGGCCGGCGTGGCCAGGGGCCGGTCCACCTGACCCACTTCTATCACCGGGCCACTTATCCCGGCCCGCCCGAACAGATGCTGGGACTGGTCGATGACGCGCGGGCGAGCGGGCAGGACGTCACCTTCGACTCATATCCCTACGAATGGGCGAGCACGAGGATGCTGATCATGCTTCCGCCCTGGACGCAGGCGGGCGGTCCCGAGCCGACCATGGCACGGCTGGCCGACCGGGCCGTGCGCGACAGGCTGCGCCAGGAGATCGGTGTGCGCGGTCGATCCTATGCCGGGGCTGACCCATGGGATGACCTGCGCATGGGCTACTTCGGCCGGCCGGAGAATGCCCCGTGGGAGGGCCGCACCCTGGGTGACTACATGCGCCAGACAGGGCTGGATGCGGTCGACGCGATATGCGACCTGCTGCTGGCCGAGGACCTGCGCGTCAACCAGGTCACACCAGGCCCGTGGACAGGCGGCCTGGCGCCATTCCTGAAGCATCCGGTGGCCATGATCGGCACCGATTCCACGTTCGTCGGCAGGAAGCCGAGCCCGCGCACGTACGGTTCGTTCCCGCGCATCCTGGGACAGTTCGTGCGCGACATGCGACTCATGCCCCTGGAGGAGGCCGTGCGCAAGATGACCGCGGCCCCGGCGGCGCGGCTGGGCTTGCGCCAGCGCGGACTGTTGCGCGACGGGATGGTCGCTGATGTCGTCCTCTTCGACCCCTCGACAGTGCGCGCCACGGCCACCTACGAGGAACCTCGCCAGTTCCCTGAGGGCATCCCGTATGTGCTCGTCAACGGCGAGTTCGTGGTCGATGGCGGCGTCCACACTGGCGCCACCCCCGGCGTAGCGTTACGTCGCGGGCAGGCTTGAAGCTGTGCCCGGGGCCGCTAGTCGGTGCCGCCCGACGGACTGAACCCGGTCACCTCCGTCGAGGCGATGCTGGCCATGACGGCGTCGCCCGGGATGGCGCGCGAAGGTCGCTCGTTGATGGCCCTCAGGGCAGCTGGGTCGACCTTGGGCGAGTGATCGTCGAAGAGCAGGCCGTTGGTCTCCTGCTCGGTATCGGTCAGCTGCGTGTAGCAGAAGCCGGCGATGGACGGGCTCTCCAGGATCGCTCCGATCAGATCCTCATAGCGGGCGACCAGTTCCGCCGGGTCGTTGACCGTCCCGTACCCGAAGCGGCGCCGCTCGGGCCGGGGATCGTAGCTGAGCCCACCGCACTCGGACAGGACGACCGGCTCCTCGTGGTGCTGACGGCGCTGCAACGCGATGGCGTGGTGCGACGGCTGGGTCAGCCGCAAGGTCCTTTCGAGTGCCTCGAACGAGCCATAGCGCTCGCGGATGACGTCGCCCCGCAGGGCGTAATCATGGATGCCCCAGAGATCGCTGACGATGTGCTCCCAGCCGTCGTTGGCGATGACCGGCCGGCTGGGATCGAGCGCCTTGGTAAGGTGATACAGGCTCCGCACGTAGGCTCGCTGGGCGGGATCACGGGGCAGGTTAGGAACCCCCCAACTCTCGTTGAAGGGCACCCAGGTGACGATGCAGGGGTGGCTGACATCGCGGCGTAGGACCTCCATCCACTCATCCACCATGCGCTCGATGGCCAGGTTGGAGAAGGCATAGGCATTGGCCATCTCGCCCCAGACCATCAGGCCCAGCCGATCGCACCAGTAGAGGAAGCGCGGATCCTCCACCTTCTGGTGGATGCGCACGCCGTTGAAGCCGAGCGACTTGACCAGCTCGACCTCACGCCGCAGTCCCGCCCCGTCCGCGGCCGCAAGGTGGGTCTGGGGCCGATAGCCCTGATCGAGCACCAGCCGCAGGTAGGTCGGCATGCCATTCAGCTCGAACACGCCACCCGACACGCCGACGCTGCGTAGCCCAGCGTAGCTCTGCACCCGGTCGACGACGCGTTCGTCATCTTCCAGGGTCAGCGCGGCATCGATGAGGTTGGGATGAGCCGGTGCCCAGAGCAGCCGGGCGCGGTCGATGTTGCCGACGGCAGGTTCGATGCCGACGGCCCTTCTCATCTCGCGCGCCTGGACCATGTAGGTCTCATCCGCCAGCACATCATCTCGGAGGGTCAGGCGGACCCGCAATCTCAGCGGACGTTGCGGCGTGCGCGAAAGTGATATCTGCAGGCCAAGCAGGCCAGTGTCCGGATCAGGACTCCAGCGCACGTCGCTGATGTGGTCCTGCGCCAGCGCCTCCATCCAGACCGGTTGCCAGATGCCGGTCGTGCGCTGGTACCAGATGCGCCGCGGCTCATCCTCCCAGAACTGTTTGCCACGTGGCTGGGTCAGGTCGGTCGTCGGATCGCTGGCCCGCACCACGATGGTCTGCTCGCTGTCGCCAGGCAGCAGGGCCTCGGTGACGTCCACCGAGAACGGCGTATGGCCGCCGCGATGTGACGTCACGAGATGCCCGTTGACCCACACCATCGCCTCGTAGTCCACCGCGTTGAGATAGAGCCACAACCGGTCGCGCTGGGCGTTGAGACCGGTCGCCTGGCGGTCGAAGGTGCGGCGGTACCAGACGACGGGATGAGGTCCCGTTTCGCCGATGCCGCTGGCACTCGACTCGGGCGGATACGGGACCAGGATGGTGCGCGGGAAACACTCCGGCCGGTCCTGCCAACGCTCGTGCAGTCCGACATCTCCATCGTCGTGCGCGAAGGCCCATTCGCCACACAGATCCAGCCATGGCTGGCGGCAAAGCTGGGGCCGTGGATGGAGCCCCTGCTCGTCGGCAGCGGTCACGGTATGGGCGCCGGCTGTGGCCCGCTCGACGGGGAGTCGTTGGCGATCCCTGGCCAGCCATCGACCCAGCTGATGCGGTCGATGAGCATCGGCCGCTTGACCGCATCGACCGCCGGCTGAAAGGGATCATCCGGGTCGATGGCATGGTAGATGAGCCAGTCCTGGCCGGCACCGTCGGCGACCACCGCGTTATGACCCGGGCCCTCCCAGACATCGTTCCCGCGCAGGATGACGCTAGCGCCCCAGGTGTCGGTCGCCTGGGCGCGTGACTCGAACGGTCCGGTCGCGGAAGTGGACCGGGCGACCAGTACCGCGTAGCCGGCCGGGCGAGCGCAGCAGTTGCCGGCTGAGACGAAGAGGTAGTACATCTCACCCCGCTTGATGACCCACGGTGCTTCGATGAGGCTCTCGAATGGCTGGTAGACATTGCGGTCGAAGACTTCCGTGGCCTCCGAGCCCGGCATGAAGGAGATCCGGTCAGGCGCCAGCTCGCGGGCGAAGATGGGCGCTCCGTCCGAGCCCCAGTAGAGCAGGCGCTTGCCCGTCGTCGGGTCGTCATACGGGAATACGTCGATGGCCACATAGCCGTCGTCGCAATGGATGGGCGTATCGCTCGGCTCGAACGGCCCGGCCGGATCATCCGCGACGGCGACACCCAGGCACATGCCGTCACCGTTGTCGTGCCACCCGGCGTAGTAGAGGTAGGCGCGGCCATCGGCCTCGATGATCCCGGGCGCCCAGAAGTCGCGGGTCGTCCTGGTCCAGGCGGGCTTGCGCGTCAAGGCGTCGCGCAGTAGCTCCCATTCGAGCAGGTCACGCGAGCGCGCGACCTGGATGTAGGCCATGCGGTCGACCGTCAGCTGCTCGGTCGAATAAGCGTAGTACCAGCCATCCGAGCCGCGGATGACGGCGGGATCGGCGAAGTCCGTGCGGATGACGGGATTGGTATACGTCGCGGCAACCGCCCCGCCCGGGCGCGTGACGGCGAAGCCGACGGCCGCCATCAGGGCCACTGAGACGACGATGATGCCAACGACCAACGGGCGCCGGCTTCGACCTCGACTGACGAGCCTGCTCATGGCATCACTCGGGCAAGGGCCGAACCCACCGCCACCATCAGCTCATCGACCGCGCCGGAGAGCAGGATCAAGGTGTCGCCGCGCCGGATGAGCACGTATGGTTGGTCCCCGGCGTCACCCCGCCACGCCTCGTCAGCGCCTGGCACCGGGAAGAACTCGGTCGGGTCGTCGGGCGCTGGCAGGACATCGCGATGCGCCTGGATCATCCTCAGACCGTCGCCATAGGTCGCCCAGACTGGTCGGGTGGGATCGCCGGCCACGCCGCGCACCTCCAGGGTGGGCTCACCGGCGAGGTCAGCCGGCGGTGCATAGAGCGGCACGCCGGCCAGGGCTGCCGCCTCCGCCCACGACTCGACCCCTTGTCGAAGCGGGATATCGGCATCAGGTGCCACGCTCGGCTGGGTCGGCGCGCTCGTGCAGCCAGCCGCCAGCAGCGCCACGCAGATGACGATCGACCGGAGCTCAGGGCGAGGTCGTGGCAGTCCCCCTCCGCGGCGCGACATATCGGCAGCGTAACGCGCGGTCGGGCTCGCCGCACTGGTTATGCTGGCTGTCGCTCGCATCCAGCGGGCCCGGCAAGTGAGGGAGGACATCGATGGACGACATCCAGGACATCTTCTCCGATAGGGCCCGCGAAGAGGAGGCCGAGGAGGCGCGACAGGCCGAGCGCGGCGACAGCGGGTCTGTCGTGACCGATGGCGGCGGACCGACGGGCGAGCCGCCCAGTTCGACCCTGGGCGCCGTCTCAGGGGCCGGCCTGGCCGCCGCCGCAGGCCTGGCCTCGGTCGACGCAGCGGCCGGATCGGCCTCCCGCGATGCGTCGTCGGGATTGCACGACTCAGACGAGGATCGCTCAGGGGCATCTTGATCAGCCCAGGCCGCACCAACCAGCCTCTTGTCGGCTCAGAGAGCGTGTCAAGGGCTCCGGTGGGAGGGATCCCGAGCGGGCCGCAGAGACCTACGGGTACGGCAGGCCCGATCGACCTCTTATCGGCCCTGCCTGTGCACTCGGCGCACCGACCGGCCGGTGTTCTCTCGATATGTCGAGACGGATCCACAGGAAGGCATCGTCATGTGGGGTTCTCGCGCTCTATCGCCGATGGCTGAGCGTGAAGCCCTCCTGTCGGGGGCACTCGTGCGGGGAGGACGTCGATATACCGTGAGAACCGCCCATGAGGGAGGGCTCCCGTCGATCTGACGCGATATATCGAGAAGTGAGGACCCGGAGATACCTGGAGGGCTCGATCGGGCGGGCAAAGGCGAGTCTGGTGAGCAGCGCTTAGGGACGACTCGTCAGGTCAGCGAGCAGCGCGACCGGTGAGCAGCCGGCTGCCCGGCTCGGGCGGTCCGATCGTCCGGTCAGCCTACCGTGGCGCCTGCCGCTGTCAGAGCAGTGGGCGACCGGTCGACCCTA
>JACCYW010000068.1 GCA_013696275.1 Chloroflexota bacterium
CGGGCGATGGTGCGCGGACCGACCGGAAGGCAGGTGAGCTGGTCGATCGGGACGCCATCCTGGAGCTGATCGAGCGCGCACCGTTCGTATCCCGGGGAGGCGAGAAGCTGGCTGCGGCGCTGCACTCATTGGAGGTCCATCCGGAGGGTCGGATCTGCCTTGATGTCGGAGCTTCGACCGGCGGCTTCACCGACTGCCTGCTGAAGGCAGGGGCACGCCGCGTCTATGCTCTGGACGTGGGTCGGGGACAGCTATCGGAAGAGTTGAGGAGGGATCCGCGCGTCATCTCCCTGGAGCGGACCCATGCGGCTCGGCTGGACCCAGCCCATCCTGACGCGGTCCACCTGCCCGAGATGGTGTCCCTGGCGGTGGTCGATGTCTCCTTCATCTCGCTGACCCGGATCCTGGCTGCTGTCGCCTGTGCGGTCGCTGCAGGCGGCGAGATGGTGGCCCTGGTCAAGCCTCAGTTCGAGGCTGGTCCGAAGGACGCACCGAAGGGCGTCGTACGCGATCCGGCTGTCCGCCGGGCTGCGGTCGATCGGGTGCGGGACCACGCGTCGAGCCTCGGTCTGGTGGTACAGGGTGAAGTGGCGTCGGTGCTTGCTGGGCCAGCCGGCAATCGCGAGACATTCGTCCATCTGCGGGTGCCGCCTTGAAACGCCTCGGATTCGCGTTCAACCCGACCAATGACTCGGCCGGGGCGCTGCGTGATCGCGCCGTGGCGTGGTGTGCGGCGCACGATACCGAAGCCTGGTCGGCACCGGCCGGCGAACTGGAGACGCTCATCGCCGAGCTGCCGCGGACCGACGCCCTGGTCGTGCTTGGCGGCGACGGCACGTTCCTGCGTGCTGCTCGGGCCGTGGCCGCAGTGGACGTGCCCATCCTGGGCATCAACTCCGGCCACATCGGGTTCCTGTCCAAGGCCGAACCCGCCCAGCTGGACGACATCCTGACCGCCCTGCTGGCAACCGATGTGGCCATCGAACCGCGCATGACCCTTGAAGCGCGGCTGCTTCCGGCGGGCCAGGCGCGCAACGCCGAGATGCACGTGGCGCTCAACGAGGCGGCCATCGTGCGCGGCTCGCAGGCCCGCGTGGTTCGCCTGGAGGTGGTCATCGACGGCTCGCACCTGGCGACCTACATCTGTGACGGTCTGGTGGTCGCCACCCCGACCGGATCGACCGGCTATTCCTTCAGCGCCGGCGGGCCCATCCTGGACCCGACCAGTCGGAACCTGGTGGTGACGACCATCGCGGCCTATCTCTCAGCCATCCGCTCCATCGTCGTCAGCCCCACCCACACGGTCGTCGTGCGGGTGCTGGACGCGTACGACTGCCAGGTCAGCATCGACGGGCGGGAGGATCTGCCGCTCAAGGTGGGCGATGCGGTGGAGGTGGTAGCTCGCGAACGATCCATCCGGTTCATCCAGCCGCGTGGTGCACCGCCCTTCTGGGACCTGCTGCGGCGCAAGGCCGAACTGCTGCCCTCCTGAGGTGAGCGAGTCGCTCGACCAAGCGGTCACTGCCTACCACGATCACCTGCGCGTGGAGCGCGGCCTGGCTTCAGCCACCATCAGGGCATACGACAGCGACTTGCGTGCCTTCGGCAGGTGGCTCGGCGAACGCGCTTGGGCGAGCGGGCCGGAGCCGGCCCTGGCGTATCTCGCCTCCCTGGTCCGGCCGCCCAGCCCAGCGCGACCGGCTACGCATCGCCGAAAAGCAGCGGCGCTGCGCGCGTTCTACCGGTTCTGCTTCACGGAAGAGCTCGTCCAGGTGGACATCGCATCACGATTGGAACTACCCAGGCCGGGTCGTCCGCTGCCCGCCACGCTCGATCAAGCCGAGGTGGTAGCGCTTCTGGAAGCGATCCGACCCATCGACAGCGTGACCATCCGCGATCGCGCCCTGCTCGAGTTGCTCTATTCCAGCGGCCTGCGCGTCAGTGAAGCGCTGGGCCTCGACCGTGACGATCTGTCCATCTCGACCGCATCGGCTCGGGTCATCGGCAAAGGCGATCTGGAGCGCGTCGTGCCGGTCGGCGACGTGGCTCTCAAGGCGCTCCGTCGATACCTCGATGATGCAGCCGGTCGCGCTGCTCATCCTCAGGATCGCCGCCAGGCGCAGCGAGGTGGGCCGCTGTTCATGAGTGTTCGCGGCCAGCGCCTCGGCCGGATGGAGGCGTGGCGGGCGGTTCGGCGCGCGGCACTGCGGGCCGGGCTGGGGCGGCAGGTGACGCCGCACACGTTGCGCCATAGTTTCGCCACGCACCTGCTGGAGGGCGGCGCCGACCTGCGCGTCGTCCAGGAGTTGCTGGGACATGCGAGCATCACGACTACACAGCTGTACACACATCTGACCGGCGAACGGATCAGACAGGTCTACGCTCGGGCGCACCCGCGCGCATAGACACACGCAACGGGAGGCACAGCTCGGATGGGCTACACGGAAACACTTCTCGCCCAGGGCGAGGTCATCGCCCGGCGCGGCAAGCAGCATTGGCTGGCGCTCCTGCTCGACAGTCGGACGGCCCTTGGCGTATGGCTGCTGGCGATCGTGCTGCTGGCGGCCACCGTCTTCTTCGACTTCGACCCCAACGCCAGGACCATCGTCGGCTATGTCGTCCTGGTCCTGCTGGTCATCGGCCTGGTGCTCTTCCTGTATCGACTCCTGCGCTGGCTGAACAACGACTATCTGGTCACCAATCGCCGCATCATCAAGGTCGAGGGCATCCTCAACAAACGCTCCATGGACAGCTCGCTCGAGAAGATCAACGATCTGGTACTCGATGAGAACATCCTCGGCCGGATGCTCGGCTACGGCGATCTGGATGTCGTCACCGCCTCGGACGTGGCCATCGACCGGTTCCGCATGCTCAACGATGCCAAGGAATTCAAGCGCACGATGCTGGACCAGAAGCATCGCCTGGAGTATGGCGAGGACATGCGCCTGCCCGGCCCACCCCTGATGGCCGACCGCGGGCACGCAGCGGAGCCGACCACTCAGCCGGACCCGCCCTCGGCCGGGCCCGCGCTGGCGCCGGCATCGACACGTGAGTCCGAGCCGGTACGGACATCCGCTCCGAGCTCCAGCGACGGGTCGTCGGCCAGCTCTGCGGCTGATGCCACATCAACCGCCGGATCGGCCGTCGGCGGCGTCTCGGAAGCTCTGCCGGTGGCCGACGCAGTCGCCCCCGACAGCACGATGGAACCGGTCACGATGCCAGAGCAGCCGGTGGCCAGGCGCGATGAGGGCGACGACCCGACCTCGGTGACGCAGACGCTGGCGCGCCTGGCTGACCTGCGCGACCGCGGCGCCATCTCCGTCGAGGACTACGACCAGAAGAAGACCGAGCTGCTCGGCCGGCTCTGAGACCCAGGTGAACCTAGATCCATCATTCCTCGTCCCGGCGCTGCTGGCCGTCGGGGTGATGCTTCTGGTCGGCTTTCCGGTGCATGAATTCAGTCATGCCTTCGCTGCCTTCCGGCTGGGCGATTCGACCGCCCGCTACCAGGGTCGCCTGACCCTCGATCCACGGCGCCACTTCGACCCGCTGGGTGGGACGATGCTGATCATCAGCGCCGTGCTCAGCTCGTTCTTCATCGGTTGGGCCAAACCGACGCCGGTCAATCCCTACAACCTGGCCGGCGGACATCGCGGCGAGGCGATCGTGGCCCTCGCCGGGCCGCTCTCCAACCTGGTGCTGGCGGCCATTGTGGCCATCCCGGTCAGGGTCGCCAGCTCGCCGGAGCTGCTGGTGCGCATCCTGTCCAACCCGCTGACCACGCTCATCTACGACGTCGGCGTGATCTGGGTCTTCATCAACATCTCGCTCTTCATCTTCAACCTGCTGCCCATACCTCCGCTCGATGGCTGGCGAGTCCTGCTCGGAGCAGTCGATCCGCGGACGGCCTATAACCTCCGCCGATACGAGCAGTACGGCTTCATCCTCTTGCTGCTCATCCTCCTGGTCGGCGGTCGCATCCTGGTGCCGGTCATCTTCTTCGTCATCGATCTGTTGATCCCCGGAGCGCGGGTCTACGCGCCGTTCTGATGAGCGGCTGGTGGCCGCGCAAGGTGCGCCGATTCATACGCTATGTGACGGGCAGGGTCGGCGATGCCGAGCGGGCTGGCCTCCGTGAGTGGCTCAGCACTGACCAGATGCGCCTTTTCCTGTCCATGCCCCGAGCCGACCAGCGTCATAGCCTGGATGTGACCAGCGCGCTGGCGGCCGCCGGGCACATGGATCGGGAGCTCCTCCTGGCCGGCCTGCTGCACGACTGCGGCAAGGGCCCGATGGTCGGGTTGTGGCACCGGGTGGCCTGGTCGCTGGGCGAGCTCCTGGGCGAACCGGTGCTGCGCATCTGTGGTCGGCTGCCCGGTTTCCCGGCCGCCTTCGAGCGCATCGCGCACCACGCCGAGCGATCTGCCGTGCTGGCTCTGGCGGCTGGTTGCTCATCCCGGACGGCGGGACTGATCCGCCATCAGGCGGCGCCGATGGACCCCGTCCACGGTGAGGCACTTCGCCGGGCTGACGAGACGCACTAGGGTGGAGCGGGTGGCCACGCTGACCTGGCAGGACGGGGTGCCCTTCGAGCGATCCGCGCACGTGGACCTGGCCACCTTCCAGGGCCCCCTGGCGTTGCTGGTGAGCCTCATCGAGAAGCGGCAGCTGGATATCCTCCAGGTGCCACTGGGTGACCTTGCTGGCGCCTACCTGGAAGCCGTGGCGCAGCTGCGGGGGGACCAGTTGCCGAATCTGAGCTCATTCGTGGCCGTCAGCGCTCAGCTCATCCTGATCAAGAGTCGAGCGCTCCTGCCGCGGCCATTGGCGGTGGCCGATCCGGAGGAGGACGAGGGTGAGGACCCGGAGGCGGAGCTGCGGGCGCGGCTGCTCCTGTACCGCAGGTACCGCGATGCGGGCGACCGACTCGGCCAGCGGCTCGCCGCCGACATGGTGCTGGTGCATCGAGAGGCGGCCATCGCTCAGGCCGCCGGTCGGGCGGGGGTGGACGCGGCGGCGACCGACCGACTCGATCCGGCCCTCCTCCGAGACGCCTTGAAGATGCCGCTGGCGACGACCCTACCGACGCCGCCGCCGGTTGGCGTGATGGCCCGCGAGGTCACCCTGGAGGAGCGGGCGAGCGTCATCCGACGAGCACTTAGGCGAGCGCCAGCCTTCGTGCTCCAGGACTTGCTGCGCGATGTGCGCGATCGGGTCGTGGTCGCCGTCACCTTCCTGGCCATGCTGGAGCTGGTCAAGCAGCGCGAGATGACGGTCGAGCAGGACG
>JACCYW010000080.1 GCA_013696275.1 Chloroflexota bacterium
GCACCTGCCGCGCCCGCCGCGACCAGCGGCAGCGCCACGCCGTGGATCAGCAGCCGGGCGATCCACAGAAGGGTGTCGCCGCCTGGCTGGAGACCAGCCGAGAACAGGTCGATCGATTGAGCTATCACCTGCGCGCCCACGAATGCGACGGCGGAGGTCGCCCCGAACGTCGCCCCGTCCAATACGTCATTGAACCGCTTGTAGGGCAGCAGCACGAGCGGCCCGGCCACCATCAGCGCCCCTGAGACGAGCGGCACGAACGCGCCCCGCGCCAGGATGAACCCCGCATCGGGCCCAGATCCGAGCGGATCGAGATCGACCAACGCCCGCAGCGCCAGACCCATCATCGCGCCGCTTGCCGCACCCCATGCGAAGGTCAGGATGTAGACCCGCAGGGGCTCGTCCTCATAGACGTCGACATCGTAGAGATACGTGACCATCACCACCGGAACCAGGACAGCCGCCGCCAGCAAGGCCACCGGGAAGAGGCCCACTACCCCGAGCGCTACCACGACCACGACGCCGAAGAGCAGGATGGAGCGGAACGCGGTCAGATCGTCGCGCGGCAGTTGGGGGAAGAGGGTCGAGACCATGTGAGCGCCCAAAGCGGACTCACTCGGATCAGCGCTGAAGGCTCGCCGCGATGGGGCCACCACCGCGCGGTCCTGGCGGTGGCCGCAGCGCACGCAGAACCGGGTCTCAGGCGTCTCTTGACCGCAATCCTGGCAGACCAAACTGGTCTTCCTCCGCGATGCTTCGCCCGACCGTCCCACTGAAGCGCGCACCATACCGCACGGGACACCCGGCCACGGGCCAGGCGCCTGCTGGCCCGTTCTTGTCAGGTATCCACGGGGTGGGTCCTGCGCCGGTCGCACTCGGCGGGTTCACCTGAGCGAAGGATCGCCGCGCCCGATGCTACGCTCCGGCAGCCCACTGCTCCGGCAGCCCACACGAGGACAAGGAGAAGGATGGACGACGCGTTCCGCAAGCAGATGCTGGAGGGTTACGCGCTTACCGTCCCGGGCATCATCCTGGGTAGCCCGATGGTCGCCGGCGAGGTGATGACCGAAGGTCGGGTCCAGGTCGGCCTGCCGATGACCAACCGCCATGGGCTCATCGCCGGCGCCACTGGCACCGGCAAGACGAAGACCCTCCAGGTAATGGCTGGTCAGCTGTCCCAGGCAGGCGTGCCGGTCTTCATCTCGGACATCAAGGGTGACCTGACGGGCATGGCGGCAGCTGGCGATGCCGCCGACCCGGCCGTCCAGGAACGGTGCGCATCCCTCGCCTGGGACTACCGCCCCCAGGCGCACCCGGTCGAGTTCCTGTCCCTCTCGGGAAGGCTGGGCGCGCAGGTGCGCGCCAGCGTCCATTCGTTCGGCCCCACTCTGCTGGCCAAGGTGCTCGACCTGAACGAGACGCAGACGGCCGTGCTGGCGGTGGTCTTCAAGTACTGCGACGATGAGTCGCTGCCGCTGCTGGACCTGCCGGACCTGGCGACGACCCTCAAGTTCCTGGCGTCGGAGGAAGGCAAGCCGATCCTGGACGACTACGGCGGCATATCCAAGGCGACGGTCGGGGTCATCCTCCGCTCGCTCATCGTGCTGGAGCAGGAGGGCGCCGATGTCTTCTTCGGTGAGCCGGAGTTCGATGTCCACGACCTGCTGCGTCTGACTGCTGAAGGCCACGGCATCGTCAGCATCCTGGAGCTCTCGGACGTGATGGACAAGCCACGGCTCTTCTCCACATTCATGCTCTGGATGCTGGCTCAGCTGTACGAGACGCTGCCCGAAGCCGGCGACCTGCCCAAGCCGAAGCTGGCCTTCTTCTTCGATGAAGCGCACCTGCTCTTCCGCGACGCGTCGGCAGTGTTGATGGAACAGGTCGAGCTGACCGTCCGGCTCATCAGGTCCAAGGGCGTCGGCGTCTACTTCGTGACCCAGACCCCGACCGATGTGCCGTCCAGCGTATTGGCCCAACTCGGCAACCGCATCCAGCACGCTCTGCGGGCCTTCACTCCTGACGACGCTGATGACCTGCGCAAGACGGTGCGCACCTTTCCCACGACCGAGTCGTACGACGTGGAGGAGACGCTCACTTCGCTGGGCATCGGTGAGGCGCTGGTGACCGTACTGGGCCCCAAAGGCATCCCCACTCCCCTGGCCGCGACCCGGCTCATACCGCCCGATTCGCTCATGGCACCCGTCCCTGCCGCTCGGTTCGGCGAGCTTCTGGCGGCCGGCGTCCTGCGTCCCAAGTACCAGGCTTCGGTCGACCGGCTGAGTGCCCACGAGATGATCGGTGCGCGTATCGCCGCCGCACGCGCCGCGGCCGTGCCACCGGCCGCGATGCCGACCACCGACAGCGGGCTCAACGGCATGACGCCGGCCCAGCAACGGGCCGAGATCCGTCGCCAGCAGGCCGAACAACGGCGCATGGAGCGAGAAGCGGAGCGCTTTCGCAAGGCGCAGGAGAAGGCCACCCGTGACGAGGCGCGGGCGAGGCAACGTGAGCGCGAGACGATGGTCCGTGAGGCCAGCAGGGTGGCTCGTTCGCGGGCCGGACAAAGCGTCTTGCGCGGCATCTTCGATGTGCTGACGGGCGGCCGACGCTAAGCTAAGCGGCAAGCACTATGAGTGGGGCACGTAATGTTGTGCCGTTGTCTCCGGTACGCTGCTCGTCGAGAGGAGGCGCTGCATGGCCCGCAGTCGTCTTCGGCCAGCCCACTGGAGTTGATCACCGGGTGATGCCGTCACGTCTGACGGGGTTCGGCATCTTGTAGATCATCACGGTCCAAGATGACGGACTTCAGCGCGAAGCCAAGGCGAGCGTAAAACCGCTGAGCGCCTTCGTTGTCCGCGTATGCGGTTACCGACGCGCGCTGCGCGCCTCGGTCCGCGGCCCACGCAAGAAAACCGTTCACGAGCTGTTCCCCGCTCCCACGGCCTCGATGTTCCGGGTAGACGTGGATGCTCTCAAGTTCCGCGCCTCGGATCGGGTGCACGCTGCCCGGGCCATACATGCGGGCGACCAGGTGCCCGATGACGGCGTCGCCGTCGCGGGCAATGAGGACAAGGCTGTCGTCGCTGGCCAGGAGCGACGTGGCGTATGCCGATCCGGTCCGTACCGCCCAGCCGAGGTCGGTCGCGTCGGGGTCATAGCGGCCGGCATCGGTAGCTACCAGAGCATCGGCCGATGCGATGATCTCGGAGATGTCGTCGCGTGTCGCAACGTCGACGCGGATAGGCACGCCAAGACGTTAGCAGCCGATCGTCCAACATCATGCGGCCGCCGGCCGGCGAGATGGCCATGCACCCGACCGACGGGAACCAGGGCTGTGAGTACTACCTGAAGACCGACGACATCGAAGCACCATCGCCGACCTGACCGCCAAGGGGGCGCGGTTCGCCCGGCCCGTGAGCGACGAGGGCTGGGGCCTGCTGACGGCGATCACCATGCCCGGCGGAAGCGAACTCGGCATCTACGAGCCACGCCATCGGACCGCGCACGGCCTCTGATGGCGACCTTGCGCTGAACGCGCCCAGCCGGTCCAGCTACCGGCCAAGAAACCTCACCTGGTCCGTCACAACAG
>JACCYW010000363.1 GCA_013696275.1 Chloroflexota bacterium
ATGTCGGAGATCTTCCGGTCTCGGTAGCCCGCTTCGCGCTCATGGATGAACCACGCGTTCTCAGCGAACCGGCACGCATCCAGGAAGAGGGGTATGCCGTGACGCCGGCACACCTCGTGGACGGCCCTTAGATTGGCCATGCTCACCGGCTGGCCACCCATCGAATTGTTGGTCATCGTCATGAACACGACCGGGATGGCCTCGCGGCCGTGACGGGCGATGAGCCGCTCCAGGGCGGCCACGTCCATGTCCCCTTTGAAGGGCAGTATCTCGTGCGTCCCATGGGCTGGCATGAGGTCGACCGCCCGGCCCCCGACAGCCTCCACGTTGGCCCGGGTCGTGTCGAAGTGCGCGTTGTTGGGCACTACATCGCCCGGCCCGGCGAGGACCGAGAAGATGATCCTTTCCGCCGCTCGACCCTGGTGAGTGGGGATGATGTGCTTGAACGGGAACAGCTCCTGGACGGCATCTCGGAAGCGGTACCACGATGGCGAGCCGGCGTACGATTCGTCCCCTTGCTGGATGCCCGCCCACTGGTCGCGGCTCATGGCCCCGGTCCCGGAGTCCGTCAACAGGTCGATGATGACGTCGTTGGCGTGAAGCTCGAACAGGTTATGACCGGCCTCGGCGAGACACCTCGCGCGCTCGTGGCGGGTGGAGATGCGGATGGGCTCCACCGAATGGATGCGGAACGGCTCGATGATGGTGCGCCAGCGTTCCACGCCGGGCAGGATACGGCGTCACCGCCCGTGCCCGCGGCAGTTCGCCCACGCTCAGCGGTCCCCTGGTCCGCCCAGCGAGCAGCCCGGCCGATGAAGGAGCACCGGGAGGCTCGTTCCCGGGCGCCGCCGGTCCCGAAGGAGCGGGTGATGCCCGCCAACGATCGACCAGCTCGCGGTTAGCCGCGAGCCAGTCGGCCACGTGCGGGAAGTCTTCTGGATGGCCAGCCACGGCGTCGGCGAGGACAGGGAGGTCGCCGCCGACATCCAGATCGGACCATTCCGGCAGCACGGTGACCGGCCAGCCATGCTCGACGAGTGCTCGACCCGTCGACGAAAGAGCGTCGGCGCCGCCCATCCGAACACTCCCGAAGGTGGCTTCGAGCCGGGTCACAAGGCGCCGCCGCTGCCAACCACCGATGAGCGGCCAGCGGCGGGTCCAGCGAAGCCCGATCGAGTAGTAGCCGCCATCCGGGCACGGGCCAAGGATGGCCTTGCTCTTGCCGGAGAGCGCATCGGCGGCGGCGGCGATGAGCTGCTTCGGCACGGTCGGGGCGTCAGCACTGATGGCCATCGCCCAGGAGCTGCCGCCATCGAACCCGTGGAGGAAGGCATCGACCAGCGCGCCCCCGAGCCCGCGGCGATCCTGCACACGCGTTCGCCAAGTCGGGCCCAGCGACCGCCCCACGATGGGTTGGTCGGCCAGGTCCGGCACGAAGGCGACCGTGTGCATGCCCAACGCTGACGCGGAGCGCCCGATCACCCGGCCCCCGTCAGCCAGGCAGGCCGCCCATAGCGCCTCGGTCGGGGTGGAGCCGATGTCTGCCGCCAGGCGGGTCTTCGCGCGGCCATCGCCGGGCGCTTTGGCCATCAGGGCCAGGACGGGCCGCGGCCGCGTCTCGCGCCATGCCACGGAGAGCATCGCTCGACCGGCGGCCAGCGAGGCACCTACGGACCCGGACACCTTGCTGCGGCCCCCGCGGCGACGGCGAAAATGGACCGGTCGCTCGACGACGCGCGTCGCGGGATCGGCGAGGGCTCGGGCGATCGACTGGACGGTCCAGCCGTAGCCTTGGTCGTCCAGGGCCATCCTGGCCAGTGCCTCGGCGCGGAAGATCTTGCACGGCGGGAGGTCCCGGACGCGCCTGCCCGTGCGCAGCCCGAGGATGGCGGCTACGACCGCGTTTCCGAGCCGCGCGTGCCAAGGCAGTGCGCCGCGCTCGATGCCCCTGGCTGCTCTGCGCCCCAGCGCCACATCCGCACCCGGCCGGAGGAGCGCATCGCGTAGCCGAGGTAGATCGCCCGGATCGCATGATCCGTCGCCGTCCAGGAACGCGATGGCCTCGTGTCCTTG
>JACCYW010000121.1 GCA_013696275.1 Chloroflexota bacterium
GTCCGTTGCGGAGTAGCTCAGAGGTAGAGCAGGGGACTCATAAGCCCTTGGTCGGTGGTTCGAATCCGCCCTCCGCTACCAACCCTCCTCACCCCAAGGCCGCCGGCCGGCCGACTAGATTCGCTCATACGTCGCCAGGAGCGGCACTGGACGACCGGTGCCGTCTCATGGAGGTCCTTGAGCGGCCTTTCGGCCTAAGGCTCGTGCGCGGCTCACGTTCGACCGCAGCAGCGGATCTGCAAACGGGCTAGGACGCCAGTCCAATGTCGCCACCAGCGACGTATGGTCGGATTAGCGTGTGATCTGGTCGCCGGGTGGCAGTTTCGCACGCACGGTCGCGTGCCGAGCAGAGGGCCACGCGTCTGGGCGGAGGGCCCCCTGGGTAGGCTACTTGTGCGGGCGCGCTCCGCCGCCCGCCGATGGCTCCACGACCGATGCGCCCAGCCCGTGGCGCCCGGGCCACCCGGCAACCCGGCCCCGCGCCGCCCCGGCCCATCGTGAAGTTCTCGACATCCGCCATCCGGCAGGACCATGGACCCGTATCGGGGAGTAGGAGGATGCGATGCTATCATCGCGTCCCCCCTCGTCGGATCTCGACGTATAGGCTGCGGAGGTCTTTCCCTACTTGAATAACCGCTTCTTGCGCAACGGACTCGTCACGCTGGTCCTGGTAGTCGGGATGGCTGCGTTGCTCTACATGTTCATCTTCCAGGGCTCGAACGAGAAGCCCATCGCCTACAGCGGTGAAGGGTCTTTCCTGGCGCTGGTCGCCGAAGGGAAGGTCACCAACGTCACCCAGCGCGGCGAGGTGCTGGAGATCACCACCACGGAGACTGGGGCCAACGGCCAGCCGAGGAAGATCCTCAGTCGGGTGCCCAGCCAGTTCAACACGAACGTGGCCGATGACATGCAGGAAGTCTGTGACGCGGCGCCGGCATGCACCGTGGTCCCCAGAGAGACTCCCGCCGCCGCTGACGACGGGGCAGTCATCGGTCTCCTGCTATCGGCCCTTCTACCGGTGCTCCTGATCGGCGTCTTCCTGTTCTTCATGTTCCGCCAGGCACAGGGCACCAACAATCAGGCGCTCAGCTTCGGCAAGAGCCGCGCCCGGATGTTCCTGGGCAACAAGACCGTCGTCACCTTCCAGGACGTGGCCGGCGTCGATGAGGCCAAGACGGAGCTTCAGGAGGTGGTGGAGTTCCTGAAGTACCCCGAGAAGTTCAACTCGCTGGGCGCGCGCATCCCGCGCGGCGTACTGCTCGTCGGTCCGCCCGGCACCGGCAAGACGCTGATGGCGCGAGCGGTCGCCGGCGAGGCGGGCGTCCCCTTCTTCAGCATCTCAGGCTCAGAGTTCGTGGAGATGTTCGTCGGCGTCGGTGCCAGCCGTGTCCGTGACCTCTTTGACCAGGCCAAGCGCAACAGCCCGTGCATCGTCTTCGTCGATGAGATCGACGCGGTCGGCCGCCAGCGCGGAGCGGGTCTCGGAGGAAGCCACGACGAGCGCGAGCAGACGCTGAACCAGATCCTGGTGGAGATGGACGGCTTCGACACCAATACGAACGTCATCGTGGTCGCAGCCACCAACCGGCCAGATGTCCTCGATCCAGCGCTTCTGCGGCCCGGCCGCTTCGACCGCCAGGTCATCCTCGACCGTCCGGATATGAAGGGTCGAATGGAGATCCTTCGAGTCCACAGCAAGGGCAAGCCGCTCGACAAGGCCATCGACCTTCAGACGGTCGCTCGCCAGTCGCCCGGTTTCTCAGGCGCCGACTTGGCCAATCTGGTCAATGAGGCGGCCATCCTGGCGGCGCGGCGCAACAAGAAGGTCATCAGTACCCCAGAGTTCAGTGAAGCCCTGGAACGGGTCATCGCCGGGCCGGAGCGCAAGAGCCGTGTCATCAGCGATGCCGAGAAGGCGATCATCGCGTATCACGAGGGCGGTCACGCCCTGGTGCAGCGCGTCCTGCCCAAGTGCGACCCGGTCTCCAAGGTGAGCATCATCAGCCGTGGCATGGCCCTCGGCTACACCATGGGGCTCCCGACGGAGGACCGCTATCTGCAGAGCAAGGCCGAGTTCGAAGACAAGATCGCCGGCATGCTCGCCGGTAACGCAGCCGAGCGGCTCATCTTCGGCGACACGACGACCGGCTCGTCCAACGACATCGAGAAGGCGACCACCCTGTCGCGGCGGATGGTGACTGAATTCGGCATGAGCGACAAGCTCGGTCCGCTTGCCTTCGGCAAGCGTGATGAGCTCGTCTTCCTTGGCCGTGAGATCGGTGAGCAGCGCAACTATTCGGACGACGTCGCGAAGCAGATCGACGAAGAGGTCCGAGCCATCATCGATCGCGCCTACG
>JACCYW010000131.1 GCA_013696275.1 Chloroflexota bacterium
GATCCAGGCCTGGAGCCCGTCTCGGTAGCGCCCGAAACGGATCCGGAGACGCCCTTCATGATCATCTACACCTCGGGCACGACCGGTCGTCCAAAGGGCGCCGTGCATGTGCACGGCGGGTTCCCCATCAAGGGCGCGCAGGATCTGGCCCATAGCTTCGACCTGCGCGTCGGCGAAACGCTGTTCTGGTTCACCGACCTGGGTTGGATGATGGGGCCCTGGGCCATCTCCGGTGCGCTGCTGCTTGGCGCTCGCCTGATCATCTATGAAGGGGTGCCCGACTTCCCGGGGCCCGATCGCCTGTGGGACATGGTGGCGCGTCACGGCATCACCCACCTGGGCCTCTCGCCGACGGTCATCAGGGCGCTGATGGGTCACGGCCTGGAGTCAGTACGGGCAGCCGATCGCTCCTCGCTGCGCGTGCTTGGATCGACCGGTGAGCCATGGAACCCGGAAGCATGGTGGTGGTACTTCCGGGAGGTCGGCGAGGGTCGCTGCCCGATCATCAACTACTCGGGCGGGACGGAAGTGAGCGGCGGCATCCTCGCGGGCAACCCGCTGACACCCATCAAGCCGACATCGTTCGGTGGCCCGAATGTGGGCTGCGCGGCGGACGTGCTCGGACCGACGGGTGAAAGCGTGCGCGGGGTCGTCGGCGAGCTTGCCATACGGCAGCCGCTGCCGGGCATGACCCGCGGTTTCTGGAACGATCGCCCGCGGTACCTGGAGAGTTACTGGTCAAGGTATCCGGGCATCTGGATCCATGGCGACTGGGCGCTCGTGGACGAGGATGGCTACTGGTTCATCCAGGGCCGCTCGGATGACACGCTCAAGGTTGCCGGCAAGCGCGTCGGACCGGCCGAGGTAGAGGGCGCGGCGACGGCCCATCCAGCAGTCCTGGAGGCGGCCGCCATCGGCATCCCTCACCACATCAAAGGTGAGGCCATCGTGCTGTTCTGCGTGCTGCGGCGGGGTGAGACCGATGACCATGACCTGCGGGCGGCCATCGCGGGCAGGGTCGTGGGAGAGATGGGCAAGGCGCTCAAGCCCGACGCCGTCGTGGTCGTCGCGGCGCTGCCCAAGACCCGCAGCGGCAAGGTCATGCGCCGAGTCGCGCGAGCTGCCTACCTGGGTACCGATCCGGGCGATCTTTCGGCCCTCGAGGACCCCAAGGCGGTAGAGGCCATCCGAGCGGTGGGGGTGGCGTCGGCGGGCTAGGTTCGGATCGCTCTGGCCTGCGTGTCGATACTCCCGTCATGGAATTCCAGCAGCGACCCATATCGAGTTCGCACAATCCGCGCTTCCGAGCAGTCCTGGCGCTTCAGAACGGGCGGCAACGACGTCAGTCGGGGCGGATCCTCATCGACGGCATACGGGAGATCGGGCGCGCCATCGACTCGGGCGTCCACCCGGACGAAGCCTGGGTCGATCCTGAGCGGCTCGACGACACAGCCATCGCTGCCGTCGTGGAGCGCCTGAGGACGGCTGGCTGTCCGGTCATCGAGGCCGACGGCCGGCTGGTCGGTCGGTTGGGCTACGGCCAGCGGGACACGGGCGTCGTCCTGGTGGCAAGGACGCCGGACGTTCGCTTCGATCGGCTCTCCCTGCCGGCCGACCCTCTCGTGGTCATCCTGGAAGGCGTCGAGAAGCCGGGCAACCTGGGTGCGGTCGTCAGGACCGCCGACGCGGCGGGCGTGACGGCGGTGGTCCTGGCCGACGGCGGGACCGATCCGTTCAACCCGAATGCGATCCGCGCCAGTCTCGGCACCGTCTTCGTCGTGCCGCTGGCAGTCGCCTCAAGCGGCGAGGCGCTCGAATGGGTGCATCAGCAGAGCCTGCGCATCGTGGCCGCACACGTCGACGGAGTTCTCGACCACACAGCGGCCGATCTCACCGGTCGCCTGGCTATCGTGCTCGGGAGCGAGGTCGGAGGGTTGAGCGCGGCATGGGCATCAGGCGACGTCACGAGCGTGCGAGTGCCCATGCTGGGGATCGGCGACAGCCTGAACGTCTCGGCTACAGCGGCCGTCCTGTCATACGAGGCCGTCCGTCAGCGCCGTGCCAGTCAGTGACTCCAGACGCTGACGAGCAAGGTGGCGTCAGGACACGTCGCTCTGATCGTCGAGGACGAACGTCACGATCATCGTCACCTTGTAGGTGGAGACCTGGTTGCCCTCGAGCTCGACCTCCTGCTCCTTGATCCATGCGCCCTTGACGTTGCGCAATGTGCGGGTGGCCCGTTCGAGGCCCTGTTTGATGGCGTCCTCGAAGCTCTGGCTCGAGGTAGCGCTGATCTCCGTATTCCGGGCGACTGACATGTCCTTCTCCCTTCCCTATCCCCGATTCACTGGACGCGGAGGTCCAGCACCTTCCTTCCGATGACCAGCCGTTGGATCTGACTGGTGCCTTCGCCGATCTCGGTGAGCTTGGCGTCGCGCAGGAAGCGCTCTACCTTGTACTCCTCCACATAGCCATAGCCGCCGTGGATCTGGACCGCGTTGTTGGTCGCTCGCTGGCTGACCTCGGATGCGAACAGCTTGGCCTGGGCGGAGGCTAGAGCATAGTCGCGACCCTGATCCTTCAGCCAGGCGGCACGGTAGATCATCTGGCGCGCGGCTTCGATCTCGGTCGACATATCGGCGATCATGAAGGCCACGCCCTGGAATGACCCGATGGGCCGGCCGAACTGCCGTCGTTCCCGGGCGTAGGGGATCGACGCGTCGAGAGCGGCCTGGGCGAGGCCCAGCGCCATGGCGCCGATGGATATGCGGCCTCCGTCCAGGATCTTCAGGAAGATCTTCCAACCATCTCCGCGCTGGCCGAGCATCTGGTCGGCCGGGATCCGGCAGTCCTCGAACAGCAGTTCGCCCGTGGCGCTGGCATGGAGGCCCATCTTCTCCTCCAGCCGGCCGGTCGAGAAGCCCGGTGTCGCGGCGGGCACGATGTAGGCGCTGATCTCCGGCGACCCGTCGTCCCGCGAGCCGGATCGGGCGGTGACGATGTATGTCCCGGCCTGACCGGCATTGGTGATGAAGCGCTTTCGGCCGTTGATCGTCCAGGTACCGCCGTTGACGCCGTCATCTTCGAGGCGGGCGGTGGTGCGCGTGCCGCCGGAGTCGGAGCCGGCCTCCGGCTCGGTCAGACCGTAGGCACCCAGCACGTGACCCTGGGCCATGGGCACCAGGTAGCGTTCTTTCTGGTCCGCCGAGCCGGCCATCTGCAGCGGCCCGCAACCCAGTGACGTGTGGGCGGCGACGATGATGCCGAGCGATCCCCAAGCGCGCGAGAGCTCCTCGACGGCTATGGCGTACGCGAGCGTATCGAGCCCGGCTCCCCCGTCCTCCTCGCTGATGGGTACCCCGAGCAGACCCATCGGCCCGAGCATCGCCACGATATCGGTCGGGAAACGTCGCTCGCGCTCGTGTTCGTCGACCACGCCCGCGACCTCACGTGCGCAGAAATCCTGGATCGTCCTCCTTAACAACGCGTGCTCGGACGACAGATCGAAGTCCAAGTCACGCCCCCATGGCTGGGCGGTGCGGGACTGGATCGGCTCGTCCCGGCGACCGCGGCAGGATGATGGTCAAGGTAGCTCCAAGGACTTCATCGGGCGAGCGTGAATCCCTGCAGCGCGAAGTCATGGTCGAATGCATATGCCGTTCGTACGCTTTCGCGGCTCATGAATGTGAAGCTGACCCAGTCGACGAAGGAGACGTTCGACCGAGCCGCGCGCATGGCCGATCGCGCCGCGACGTGAAGGTCCTCATCCACATAGCTGACCTCGATCAAGGGCAACAAGGCGTCCGTCAGCGCGTCGAGACCTGGCCACCCAAGCCGCCGGTGCACCAGGGCGACCGATTCGACCTCCACGTAGGCGTGCGTCAGCAGGGACTCGTCCGCATCCCGCAAGCGCTTTAGCGCTCGGACCGCCAGCCCGTGAGCGGGATCTTCCCGGTCGAGGACTGCGTACAGGGCGGACGTATCGACGAACACGGTCACTTCGCTGTTCTCGTTGGAGGCGCCGCGCGCTGGCCGTAGATCTCATCGAGGTATCGGTCATGGTCTCGACTGACGTTGCTACCATCCGTGGCGAACCCGCCTGCGACCGACAGCGCCCGGGCCCAAAGCTCTGATCGGCTTGGAGTGTCGGCATTCGGTACGACCCGGTCGACGGCCTCGCGGATCAACGCGGCCATGGAAGTCCCGCGCTTGCGCGCCACGCGTCGCAGCCGCTCCGCCTGTTCCGAGCTGAGGGAGATCTGAGTCCTTTCCATGCCTATGGCTTCGATGATACAGGATGAAGCTGATCTGATGTAATCGCCGTGCTCCCGGCCATCATCAGCCTTCTTCGCGCTCCACCTGGACCCTGGGCGCCGGAGCTCGCCGGGGGAGCGGCAGGTCGCTCACCCCGCCTACGAAGGAGGCCTGGCGCGCCCATTCGGCCGCCTGGAGCTGCTCCTCCACCGACAGGATCCCCAGCCGGCTGAGGGACGAGAGCTCATCCCGGATGTAGGTCTTCAGCATCTCTGGTCCGTCCGTGTTGATGGTGTAGCGGACGCCATTGCGGCGGAATGTGTCGAAGATCCAGCGAAACTCATCCCAGCCCGACACGACCCGCGTGGTCAGATTGCTCGTCGGGCATATCTCGAGCGTGATGCCGCGCTCTCGGATCATGCCCATCGTTCGCGGGTCATAGGCCGACTTGACACCATGGCCGATCCTGGTCGGCTGAAGGTGCTCGATGACCTCAACCACCTCCTCTATCGGCCCCGCCTCGCCGCTATGGACGGTGATCCCCAGCCCGCGCCGGCGGGCGCGCTCGAACAGGCGCTTGTAGTCGGCTGGACGGAAGCCGTCCGATTCCGGACCTGCCATGTCGATGCCGACCACGCCTCGTTCACGGTAGGCGATGGCCTTCTCCACGATGATCTCATTGAGCGGGTACGGGAAGGCTCGGTCCAGGCATAGCAGAAGGCCAGGCGTCACTGGGTATTCCAGACGCGCCCGATCCATGCCCCGGATGGCCGCACTGATGATGTGGTCCAGATCCTGTTCACCGCCCCGGTTGCGCTTCATCGGGTTGAAACGCAGTTCCATGGTGGTGACATTGTTCTTGCGGTAGGCGCCGCCGATGACCTCGTAAACCGAACGCTCCACGGCAAGTGGCGAGGACTGGATGAGCTCGGTCCAGTGAAAGAGCTGCAGGTATCCGTCGAACGATCGACCGCGCCGTGCCGACACGGTGATCATGTCGCGGAACTCCCAGTAGTCCTTCGTCGGCAGGCGGATGCCCTGCGAGTGTGCGATGCCCCACATGATGGCCGGCGTGACGGCACCCCCCAGGTGGCAATGCAGCTCTGTCAAGGGGACCTTGCGGGAGAAGGCGGCGGGCACCTTCGAATGCTAACGGCCAAGGCGCAAGCTGGCGGGCAGGGCTGAAGCGAGCAGCGTTCCCGGCGCGACCTCGATGAAGCGCGGCCATCCCCCGGGAAGGGGCCCTCGCGTGGGGTTCTGGCGGTCTATCGACGACAAGCACGCAGGAGAGCCGTCGGGATGGCGGGTCCACGTTCGCCCATGGGCTATGGAACGCGGGAACTCACCATGGAAGCGCCTTCCCGTGGACATCCCTCGACCCAGCGCGACGGCGGCACCACGAGACTGATCACAGGGTCAGCATCAGCTGGGTCAGCCCGGCGGAAGGGTCTGCCGTCGGCTGGTGATGGTGGACTTCTGCCAAGCCGAAGCGATCCCGCAGCTCGGCCACCATCCCGGACACCCGGCCGGCCTTTGAGGAAGGCAGGTATGCCCGTCCGGCGTATAGACGCTCGTAGGTCGGAAGCAGCTCAGGCCAATCCCGCGCCAGGTTCGCCAGGAAGTGCTCACGGGTTCCTGGCCTGAGGTTTAGCAGGCTGGTCCACACGAAGCAAGCGCCCGCGTCGCGGGCCGCCCGGACCACCTCAGCCATGCCTTTCGGATCGTCCGACAGGCCGGGCAGGATGGGTGCCATGCCGACCCCTGTCTTGACGCCGGCGTCGACCAGTCGGCGCAGGGCGGCCAGGCGCTGGTGCGGAGGCGCCGTGGCGATCTCCGTGCGTCGCCAGATCTCCCGGTCGAGCGTAGGGATGGACAGGTTCACGGTCACGTCGACCCGCCGGGCGGCGTCCGCGAGGACGTCCAGGTCGCGCACGATCATCGGTCCTCGGGTGATGATGCCGAACGGAGTGGACGCCTCCGTGAGTTCGATGAGACTGGCTCGCGTCAGCCGATATCGACCCTCCGCTGGCTGATACGGGTCGGTCGCCGCACCGATGACCACCTCGTCGCGTTTCCAGGAGCGACGCCTTAGCTCTCTACGCAGTACCTGCGCGATGTTCACCTTGACTCGGATGGACCTGCCGTATCGCTCATCCGACGGTCGATCGGCCCGCTTCTCGAAACCTCGGACGTAGCAGAACGTGCAACGATGGGCACAGCCGGTATAGGGGTTGAGAGACCAACCGAAGCCCATACCACGGACCCTGTTCAGTGCACTCCGGCATGCTTCTTCGCGATACTCGACTCCAGACATGCGCCCAAGCTTAGAACATATGTTCTGGCCATGGGTGCCATCCTGTCCCGCTGTTGTACGATCGGTCGATGCGAACCACCGCCCCCAGCGAGGAGCTGGACTGCCCCGGTGGCGCACGGCGTCCGCTCTCGTGCGACCGGATCGTCGGCGCGGCTGTCGCGTTCGTCGAAGCGAACTGTCTCGCCCAGCTATCGATGCGCCGCCTCGGCTCGGAACTGGGCGTAGAGGCGATGTCGCTGTATCGCTACTTCCCGAGCAAGGCTCTGCTGGTGGACGCGGTGGTCTGCCGGGTCCTGGGCGGCCTGGAGCTGCCGGCTGAGACAGCGACGGATTGGGAACCGGCGGTCCGGGCCTATGCCCGTTCGTATCGGGCCCTGGCCCGCCAGCACCCCGACCTGCTGCCTTTGCTGGCGGCGGACGGTGGGGCTCGCGCCACAGCGACGGAAGTGGAGCAGCGGATGCAGGCACTATGGCGGCGGGCAGGCCTCACCGGTGATGGACCACGACGAGCCCAGCGCGCTGTCCAGGCTTACGTCATCGGTTCCTGCCTTCAGGCACCGGCAGCTCGGTCGGAAGAGGCCGAGGCCGACTTCGAGCTCGGCTTGGAGGCCTTGCTCTCCGGTCTGCGGACGCGGTTGCCGCTGTCCTCTTGACGTCAGCGCGACCGGGCGAGGCCGTTAGCCGCCAGCGCTGACCCTCTGGCGGTCCGGCGCCGCCGGGCCGACTCGGGTACCTGGTCGCGGGCGTGATAGGAAGACCTGACCAGAGGGCCCGACTCGACGTGCTTGAAGCCCAGCGCCAGCGCCTCCTGCTTCAGCTCCACGAACTCATCAGGGCTGTAGTAGCGCTCCAGCGGCAGGTGCTTCTGGGTCGGCCTCAGATACTGACCGACGGTCAGGATGTCGCAGTCGACCGCGCGCAGATCGATGAAAGCCTGAGCGAGTTCCTGGCGGGTCTCACCCAGTCCGACCATCAGGCTCGACTTGGTATGCACCGTGCCGCCTCGGCCGGTGAACTCGAGAGCGTAAGCCTTGGAGCGCTCCAGAACGCCCAGCGAGCGGTCGTAGCGTGAGCGCTTGCGCACCGGTCGCTGCAGTCGCTCGACCGTCTCCAGGTTGTGGTTGAGGATGTCCGGCTGCGCCTCCATGACGGTGCGGAGTGGTGGTTCGTGACCGTCGAAGTCAGGGATGAGCACTTCCACGCCCATCCCCGGCGACTCGCGACGAAGGGCACGGATCGTCTCCGCGAAGACATGCGCGCCTCCGTCTGGAAGGTCGTCACGGGCGACGCTGGTGATCACGCAATGCTCCAGGCCCATCCTGTGAACGGCCTCGGCGACGCGGCGCGGCTCATCCTCATCGTTCCAGGTCGGACGACCGGTTGCCACAGCACAGAAACCGCAGGCTCTCGTGCACACGTCACCCAGGATCATGATGGTGGCCGTGCGCTGCTCCCAGCATTCACCGATGTTGGGGCAGTGAGCCTCCTCACAGACGGTGTTG
>JACCYW010000138.1 GCA_013696275.1 Chloroflexota bacterium
CGCTGGCGACTGCCCGATCTGGTCGTCATCGACGGAGGCCTGGGCCAGGCCAATACCGGTCGGGCGGTCCTCGATGAGCTCGGTCTGCACGACCTGCCGGTGGTCGGGCTGGCCAAGGAACGCGAGGAGCTCTGGTCACCGCGGGCCAGCCAGCCGCTCGTCCTGCCGGCTTCGTCGCAAGCGCTCTATCTGGTCCAGCGGCTGCGTGACGAAGCACACCGCTTCGCGGTCACCTATCACCGCAAGCTGCGGGCGCGTGCCCAGACTCGCTCGGTGCTTGACGAGCTACCCGGCGTGGGCCCAGCTCGCAAGCGTGCCCTGTTGCGCGTGTTCGGCTCGACCCGCCAGATGCGCAGCGCCACGGTCGAGCAGATCGCATCGGTGCCTGGCATCAGTCGCGGTTTGGCCGAGCGCATCCGCGCCGATCTCGACGCCTAGCGGCAGTCTGCGATACTGGCCGCCCTCGACCTGCCCAAGGGGGCATCCACCCGACGGCTGATCGGCGCCATGTGAGGCCGACCACAGAGATGCGCACTGTATTCGTCGCCGGGGTCGGCATGACCCGCTTCGCCCGTCAGCCGGAGCGAGGCCTCAAGGATCTGGCTGGTGAGGCCATCCGGTCCGCCCTGGCGGACGCTTCGGTGGTGTCAGGCCAGCTGCAGGCCTGCTATTTCGCGAACGCCGTGGCCGGCTCGATCACCGGCCAGGAGATGGTCGCCGGCCAGCACGCCGTACGCGCCGTCGGTATCGACCGGATCCCGGTGGTCAACGTGGAGAACGCCTGTGCCTCAGCGTCCAGCGCGTTCCACCTGGCCTGGCAGGCGGTCGCCTATGGCATCTACGACATCGTCATCGCGGTCGGCGCGGAGAAGCTCAGCCATCCTGACAAGCAGGTGTCGTTCGCGGCCATCGGCGGGGCCCTTGATGTCGAGCGATTCCCAGCCGAAGACGGCCAACGCCGCTCGCCATTCATGGACGTATACGCCAAGCAGGCGCGGGATTACATGGACGCGACAGGCGCCACCGTGCGCGACTTCGCGGCCATCGTGGTCAAGAACCTGCACAACGGCAGTCTCAACGAGCGTGCCCAGTACGGCTCCGATACATCGATCGAAGAGGTCCTCAGTGGCCGGCAGATCGTCTGGCCATTGACTCTCCAGATGTGCTCGCCCATCTCGGATGGAGCGGCTGCCGCAGTGCTCATGTCGGACAAGGTGGCCGATAAGCTCCAGTCACGCGTTCGCGTCGCTGCCTCGGTGCTGGTGTCCGGGGTGGATGAGGCAAAGAGTGGGTCGAAGAGCGCCACCATCGCCGCCCGGCAAGCGTTCGAACAGGCAGGCCTGGGGCCCGAGGATCTGGATTGCGTCGAGGTCCATGACGCGGCGGCACCGGCGGAGCTCAGCATCTGCGAGCAGATCGACCTGGCGTCGCCGGGCAACGGCCCAGACCTCATCCGGAGCGGAGCCATCAGGCTCGGCGGCCGCATCCCGGTCAACACAAGCGGTGGGTTGTGCGCGCGCGGCCATCCCATCGGTGCCACGGGGCTAGCTCAGCTCTTCGAGGCGACGCAACAGGTACGCGGCGTCGCCGGCGATCGCCAGGTGGCGGATGCTCGTGTGGCGATGACCCAGAACGGCGGTGGCTGGATCGACACCGACATGGCGGCCAACTCGGTGCACATCCTCACGCAGTAGGCTGCGCGCCCCGATCACGGGCGGAAGCGGTTCGGCAACTCCTGACCAAAGCAGGTCGCGTATCGGGCCGCGAAAGCGTCCATCGTGTAGGTGTGCTCGATCGTGCCGGTCTGTTCGACGACGTAGGTGGCCGCCAGGGAGGCGATGCGACCGGCCTCCTCGAAAGTCAGGTGACGCAGCAAGCCGGCGACCAGCCCGGCTCGATAGGCATCCCCGGCGCCGGTCGGATCCGTCTCGCGCTCTGGGGGCGCGGGTGGGATGAGGACCCGACCGTCACGAGTGGCTACCTCGGAGCCGGCGCGCCCGCGGGTGGTGACCACGATCGCGACCTGCCGCAGCAGCCGTTCCATATCGACCTCCATGCGCTGCTGCACGAGCTCGATCTCATAATCGTTGCCGATGAGGATCCAGGCGCCCCGGCAACCTTCCTCCAGGTCGGCCCTACTCATGTGCGGCAGCTGGTGAGCTGGGTCGAAGACCCACGGGATCGAGCGTTCGCGGCACTCGGTCACGAGGCGGAACATCGCGTCAGGGGCGTTCGGCCCGATCAGTACCACCTCTGGCTCGGCATCCGTATCGGCCAGCCCGAGGATGCCCGCCTTGAGCATGGCGCCGCCGTAGTAGCCGGTGATCTGGTTGTCATCCCGATCGGTGGTCGTGAATCCGGTCGCCGTCGTCTCATCGTCCAGTAGCCTCAAGCCACTGCATTCGATGCCGCACTCTTCCAGCCACTGGCGATATCCGGTGGCGTCATGCCCGGCGGTGGCCAGGATGGCGACCGGGTAACCGAGTCGGGCGAGATTGTAGGCGTAGTTGGCAGCTACTCCGCCGCGCCGCTTGTCGAGCTTGGCCACCAGGAAGCTGAGATTGATCATGTGCGTCTTGCCCAGCAGGATGTGGTCGGCGAAGCGGCCGTCGAAGCTCAGGATGTAGTCGAACGCGACAGACCCGGTCGCTATCACCGCCAACGCATCACCCTCCTGCAGGGGCCGCATTCTAGGTGGCTCCGGGACTGATGCCACTAGACTTGGACCAAGAAGAAGGGGAGAGCTCTTGTGACCGCGGGACAAGCGCGGCGATCGGTCCGTGCCACAGTGCCGGAGGCCAAGGATCGGGATCGCCCTCATTGTGTGCGACGGTCGTTGAGGCGCATCGTGCCTCCAGCTGGCCATCGAGCATGCCTGGACGGCGGTGTCATCGCTACGCGCCGCTATCGGGTTCGAACCGAAGGAAGGGCCAGATGACCAACGACTATGTCTTCACCTCTGAATCGGTATCCGAGGGCCATCCGGACAAGGTCGCCGACCAGGTTTCGGACGCTGTCCTGGATGCGATGCTCATGCAGGACGATCGAGCACGCGTCGCGTGCGAGACGCTGGTCAAGACCGGCACGGTCATCGTCGCCGGAGAGGTGACCACTCATGCTTGGATAGACCTGGAAGCGGTCGTCCGGCGGACCGTGCTGCGCATCGGCTATGACAGTTCGGAGATGGGTTTCGATGGCGCCTCATGCGCCGTCATCAACATCATCGGCAAGCAGTCGCCGGATATCGCAATGGGCGTCGATCGAGCAGATGAGAAGGAGCAGGGAGCCGGCGATCAAGGGCTGATGTTCGGGTACGCCAGCAACGAGACCGATGTGCTGATGCCTGCGCCCATCACCTACGCCCACCGGTTGGTGCAGCGTCAAGCTGAGGTGCGCCGCAGCGGCCGGCTGCCGTGGCTGCGGCCCGACGCCAAGAGCCAGGTCACGCTCCGCTACCAGGACGACAAGCCGGTCGGTGTCGAGGCTGTCGTCTTGTCGACCCAACACCGGGCCGATGTGTCGCGGGAAGATCTGCAGGCGGGCGTGATGGAAGAGATCATCAAGCCGGTCCTACCGAAGGCCTGGATCGGCCGGGACACCAAGTTCCACATCAATCCGACCGGCCGCTTCGTCATCGGCGGGCCGGTCGGAGATTGCGGCCTCACGGGCCGCAAGATCATCGTCGACACATACGGTGGCATGGCCCGCCATGGCGGCGGCGCCTTCTCAGGCAAGGACCCATCCAAGGTC
>JACCYW010000371.1 GCA_013696275.1 Chloroflexota bacterium
ACGAGATGGCGCGGCTGACCGTGCTGGAACCAGGCGCCGACCTGGAACAGGGAGGCGTCTATCTGGATCTGGAGGATGCCGCACGCGGGCCGTTCAAGGCCATCGGCGGCAAGAGCACGGAGAGGCGCGGCCGTTACGTCGCCAAGCGGGACATCGACCATGAGCTTTGGGCGCGGCTGGCCGGGGATCGCGAGCCGGAGATCGAGCGCCCAGCAGGCGCCGCTCAGGCGGACGGCTAGGGAGCCTGGTCCGGCTCCAATCGCAGCGTCGTCTCCAGCACCTCCGGCCGGATCATCGCCCCGGTGGCCGGGTGGCCGGCGTACTTGATCTGGACAGCGCTGGAATATGCTGCCACCGCAACTGCATCATCGGCCGGCACGGCGCGTATCGGGATGCGACGGTCGGCAACATGGATGGCGCCGTGCGGTTCGCCGCGGATCTCGCGATACCAGCGCGCGTTGCGACCGACATAGCTGCGGATGTAGGGCACGCCATCAGCGACCACGACCCAGATGACGGCGCGGTGGGCCGTCCCTGTCGGCGACCATGTCTCGATGTCCACCTCCTGCTCGGTGGCAAGCAGGTCCAGCGTCTCACTGTCGAAGGTCTCGGCTGCCTCGTGCAGCGGGCTGTCCTCGGACACGCGACTCTCCCCTAGAGCAGCTCGCCGTGGGCTGAGGCGGTCGGCTCGCCTTCGCGCGGCCGGGGCTCTTCGCCCGGTCCAAAGTCGCGCTGCTCCTCGGGCACCAACCCGGCCGTGTCGACCATCCCCGCGTTGGTGTCGCTGGCTGCACGTTCGGTAGCCGACAGACCGTCGCCATCTCCGTTGGTCGCGGCGCCGGTCGTGGTCTCGATCATCGTCAGTGGCCGGGTCTGCCCCTCGATCGCGCCCACGCCGTAAGGCACCCACTTATCGGGGTCCTGAAGCCGGTGGGCATCAAGGTTGCCGCGCGCGTGCGTGTCCTCGAAGCCCTTTGGCTCGATCCACATGCGCTCGCCAGCCAGCAGGCCGTGGATGCCCGACTGGCCGGGTTCTGGTCGCGTCTCCCGGCAGGCCAGGCAACGGCTCTTGTCGTGCCGCTCGTAGGCCAACGGCTCCTCATAGGTGGTGATGTAACCCTCGTAGTTGCGCAGGACGACCTTGTGGTCGGAGTAGCTGATGAGGTAGTTGGGCATGACCGGGATCTTGCCGCCGCCGCCGGGCGCATCGATCACGTACGTCGGCACGGCGTAGCCGCTGGTGTGGCCTCGCAGCCCCTCGATGATCTCGAGGCCCTTGCCGACCGGCGTCCGGAAGTGGCCTGACCCCTCCACCAGGTCGCACTGGTACAGGTAGTAGGGGCGGATGCGGTTCTCGACCAGCTTGTGCACCAGCTCTCGCTGGATGTTGACGCAGTCGTTCACGCCGGCCAGCAGGACCGACTGATTGCCGACCGGTAGGCCGGCCCGGGTCAACTTGTCGACGGCGCGGGAGACCTCCGGCGTTATCTCAGCCGCGTGGTTGAAGTGCAGGTTGATCCACATCGGGTGATACCGCGCCAGCATCTCGCACAGCTCATCATCTACCCGCTGAGGCAGGAAGACCGGCACCCGCGAGCCGATGCGGACTATCTCGATGTGGGGGATCTCGCGCAGGCCACGGAGGATCGACTCGAACAGCTTGGGCGCCAGGGTCAGGCCATCACCACCGCTTATCAGGACGTCCCGTACCTGGGGCGTTCGGCGCAGGTAATCGAGCTGGGCCTGGTGATCCTTTCGGTTGAAGTTCTGGGTCGGGTCGCCGACGATGCGGCTGCGCGTGCAATAGCGGCAGTAGCTGGCGCATTGGGTGGTGACCAGCATCAGCACCCGATCGGGGTAGCGATGCACCAACCCCGGCACCGGCGAGTGTCGATCCTCCGCCAGCGAGTCTTCCATCATCGCCGTGAAAGCCTGGTGCTCTCGGCCCAGCGGTATGACCTGGCGACGTATCGGGTCGTCGGGGTCGTCGGGGTCGATGAGGCTGATGAAGTAGGGCGTTATGTCGACCCGGAACTTGTCGGTCGCCGATAGCCCTTCGCGCTCCTCATCGGTCAGCGCGAGGATGGCCTCGATCTGGGCCAGATCATTCACCCGGTTGGAGAGCTGCCAGCGCCAGTCATCCCACTTCTCGGCGGGTACGTCGGCCCACTGCGGCGCACGCCGACTGACGGCCGGTTTGCCGTCAGGTCCGAGTGCCTTGGCGGGATCACGGTGGTTGACGAACTCGGTCTCGATGGTCGCGGGATGGATACTCACGATGCATAGATCCTATGCAGACTGGATAGGCAGTGGATGATAGCACCGCTGTCGGCGCGGGGACCCGGACCCTTGGCGTTTGTTAGACTCCGGCTCGATGGAACGCCTCCAGCGGGCCGGTATCGTGCTCGCCGTCATGGTCCTCGGTGTGGTCGTCGTCTCGCTCTTCGGAGGGTTCCAGACGGCCATCGCACAGCCGGTCGCGCTGATCCTCGGGATCGCCATGGGCGCCGTGATGATCGCGGTGCTGCTCAAGGCAGCATTGGTGCCGGAGCGACGCTTCACCGGTTGGGTCTCATCCATCACCAACCGCAATGCGCGTTACCTGTTCGGCGCTCTGCTGTTGCTGTGGATCGGCGCGATGGGTGCGCTGGCCTCACTCAACCTGCCAGCCAACACGGTCGGCGCGCCAGCCCTGGTCGGGCTGTTCGCCGGATTCTTCATCTTCATGGGATTCATCTGGGCCGTCATCAGCGACTGAAGGGATGTCGCACAAGGGCCAGGGACTCGTCGAGTACGCGCTGATAGTGGCGCTCATCGCGATAGTCACCCTGGTGGCGTTGCTCTTCCTGGGCACCCAGATCAGCGCCATCCTGTCGGTCATCGCCGACCAGATCTAGGTCCGGGTCCTAGGACCACCAGGCGCCTTATGCGTGGTGCGCTATGGCACCACCATCCGGAGGGTGCAGCCAGACACCAGCAGAGGCCGCTTCGTGCCCGTCCGGCGCGCTGCCGGCCCTGGTCACTACAACGGCCTGGCCATCGATGGTGGCCTGCTTCGGGCGCTGCCCATCATCATCAGCGGCTACCTGGTCGGACGGGTCATCGTCCTGGTGTGCGCCTTTTTGTCCGAAACAGTCGTGGCGCGCAACCCGGCCCTGACATCAGGTGACCCGGCCCCGCTCCTGCGCGCGTTGACCAGTTGGGACGGCTGGTTCTACCTGGGCATCGCGCGGGACGGTTACCACGTCGATGCGGTGGCCGGCGGTTATCACGACTACGCGTTCCTGCCGCTCTATCCGATGCTGGTGCGGACCATCGCGACACCGTTTCCGGGGGCGGTCGGCGCGGTGTCGGTCGTCCT
>JACCYW010000210.1 GCA_013696275.1 Chloroflexota bacterium
TGTCGACCCGGCGCGCATCATCCCGGGCGCCGGTGCCGACGAGTTGATCCGGCTGGTGACGACGATGGCGGTGGGACCCGGTGACGCGGTGGTCATCCCCACCCCGACCTTCCCGATGTTCGCGGCCGAGGCATCCCTGGCCGGCGCGCGCCGGGTGGACATACCGCGCGAGGACCTGGCCGTCCGCCAGTCGGTCGAGCAGATCCGGTCGGTCGCCGAACGCGAGTCGGCCCGGCTGGTGTGGCTGTGCACGCCCAATAACCCGACCGGCGATGAGTACACGCTCGATGAGGTCCGTGAGCTGGCGACCGACCTGTCGGCCATCGTCATAGTCGACGAGGTCTATCTGGAGTTCGCTGGCGCCAGTGCCGGCGTCGAGACCGAGACGCTCAGTGCCGTCCAGCTTCAGGACGAGTCACCCAACCTTCTGATCCTGCGCTCGATGGCCAAGGCCTATGGGCTCGCCGGGGCGCGCGTCGGCTATCTGATCGTGCCCGACGGGCTTGCCGAGCGGTTCGATGGCGCTCGCCTGCCGCTGTCGGTCGCCGGGCCGTCCGAAGCGATGGCCTTGGGCGCGCTGGGCGATCCAGCGGGCGCCCGACAGCGTCTCCTGCGTATCGTGGCCCAACGTGAGCGGTTGGCCAGATCGCTGGATGGCCACGGCTGCCGGACATTGCCGTCGGTCACCAACTTCGTGACCTTCCGGCCGCCCGACGCGGCGGCCCTGGCCCAGGCACTGCTGGCCCGTGGCATCGCCGTCAGGGTCTATCCACCGGGTCTGCTCGATGGCTGGCTGCGCATAACGGCTCGCGATGAGCCCGGCACGCAGCGCATCCTCGATGCGCTGGACGAACTGCTCCCGGCGACCGCCCGATGAGTCGTACCGGGTCGGCCCAGCGGACCACCGCGGAAACGACCATCCGGGCCAGCCTCGACCTGGACGGGACCGGTCGGGCGTCGATCTCCACGGGCATCGGCTTCCTGGACCATCTGCTCGATTCGCTGGCCCGGCACTCGCTCATCGACCTGGAGCTGGAGGCCAAGGGCGACCTTCACGTCGACGAGCACCACACGACCGAGGACTGCGGCATCGTCCTGGGCCAGGCCCTCGATGTCGCGCTCGCCGAGCGAGCAGGCATCCGTCGCTTCGGTGACGCGCGTGTGCCGCTCGACGAGGCCGTGGCGGACTGCGCCATGGACGTCGGCGGTCGCTATCTCTGTGTCATCCGGCCGCGCCCTGAGGCCACGGCCGGCGCCGATGCCTGGCTAGAGCTGGTGCCTCACATGCTGGAGTCGTTGGCCCGCGAGGCGCGGCTGACGGTCCATCTCGAGGTGCGCGGAGCGAGGAGCACGCACCACCATTGCGAGGCGATGGTCAAGGCCTTCGCGCGTGCCCTCAGGACCGCGACCGAGCTGGACCCGCGCCTGACAGCGGCGACTGGATCGAGGTCGATCGCCAGCACCAAGGGAACGCTGCGCTGATCTGCATCGTCGACTTCGGCTCAGGCAACACGCGCTCGGTGTTGCGCGCATTCGCGGCCGTCGGGGCAGATGTCCGTCTGGCCCGCCACCCGGACGGATTGCGCGGGGCGGAGCGACTGGTCCTGCCCGGGGTCGGCGCCGCTGGGTCGGCCGCGCGCGAGTTGCAGCGCCGCGGCCTGTGGCAGCCAGCCAGGGACTGGGCGGCCGAGGGCAAACCGCTGCTGGGCATCTGCCTGGGCGCGCAACTACTGCTCGATCGGAGCGACGAAGACGAGACGCCGGGCCTGGGGGTCATCGGAGGCGTCTGTCGCAGGTTCCCATCCGTCTCGGATGGCGGGCCGCGGATGGTCCCGCATATCGGTTGGAACGCCGTGGAGATGATGTCCGGCGTCCAGGCCGACGGCTATTTCGTCCACTCGTACTGGCTGGATCCGGTCGACCACGCGGCTGTCGTGGCGACCACTGAGCTGGACGGTTTCCGCTTCCCCTCGCTGCTGCGCACCGGCGCCATCACCGCCACCCAGTTCCACCCGGAGAAGAGCGGGGGCTTCGGGCGGGCGTTGCTGGCCGCCTTCGCGACCGGCCTTCTCGATGGGCGCTCGGTGGTCGCCGCGGCGAAGGCCTGATGGAACTGATCGCGGCCATCGACCTGCTGGACGGGCGGGCCAACCGTCTTGCGCAGGGCGACTTCACCAAGCGGCTGGGTCTGGGTGAGGACGCCCTGGCACTGGCGCGGCATCTCATCAGCGCCGGCATCGGGCGCCTGCACGTCATCGATCTCGACGGGGCTCGCACAGGTAAGCCGGTCCACACCGATCTGGTCACCCTGCTGGCGGCCGAGGCGCACGCAGCCGCGCCGCCGGTCCGCCTGGAGGTGGGCGGCGGGATGCGCGACGCGAGCGCGGTCGAGACGACCCTCGCGAGTGGTGCCGACGAGGTCATCCTGGGCACCGCGGCACTAGCCGACGTCGGCTTCCTGGCTGACTGCGCCGCGCGTTGGCCGGGGCAGGTTGGTGTATCACTCGACCTGCGCGACGGCAGTCCGAGGGTGGACGGTTGGACGCGCGAGCTCGCCGGCGGGCATGCGCTGGAGATCGGACGCACCCTCCTGGCGGCGGGAGCATCCCGCCTGGTGGTCACCGATGTCTCGCGCGACGGCATGGCCTCCGGGCCGGACCTGGGGCTGATGGCTGGCTTCCGTGGCGCACTTCCTGAGGCGACTTTGGTGGCGGCCGGGGGGATCGCCACCGCCGACCACTTGCGCGCGCTGGCAGGCATGGGCATGGATGGAGCGATCGTCGGTCGGGCGCTGCTCGATCGCTCCCTGCCCGTGGCGGAAGCACTGGCCGCCTGTCGGATGGAGGTCCCGGCGTGAGCCTCCGGAAGCGCCTCATCGCCTGCCTCGACATGACCGACGGGCGAGTCGTCAAGGGGACCAGATTCGCCGACCTGGTCGATGCTGGCGATCCGGTCGGACTATGTCTCCGCTACGCAGCCGACGGTGCGGACGAGATCGTCATCCTGGACATCGGCGCTACGGTCGATGCTCGCCCGGCCCTGCTGGCTCTGATCTCGCGCGCGGCAGCGGTGCTGGACATCCCACTCGCCGTCGGCGGCGGGGTGCGATCCTATGACGACGCGGCCGCGTTCCTGGATGCCGGCGCGGACAAGGTCAGCATCAACAGCGCGGCGCTGGCCGACCCTGCGCTCGTCTCGCGCATCGCGCAGCGCCTCGGTTCGCAATCGGTGGTCGTGGCGGTGGACGCGGCGGCCCACGAAGGCTCGTGGCGGGTGCGCTCGGTGGCGGGCACCCTCGAGACCGGACGGGACGCGGTGGCCTGGGCGAGTGAGGCGGTCGAGCGCGGAGCGGGCGAGATCCTGCTGACCAGCATCGACCGGGATGGGACGCGCAGCGGCTACGACCTGCAGCTCACTCGTGCCGTGGCCGACGCGGTCCGGGTGCCTGTCATCGCCTCGGGTGGGGCAGGCTCGGCCGCCGACGTCATCGCGGTACTCCGTGAGGGTGGCGCCTCGGCGGCGTTGCTGGCCTCTCTCCTCCATTTCGGCATGGTGCGACTACCGGAGCTGAAGGCCCGCCTGGCGGAGAGTGGCGTGGAGGTCCGCCGGCCGCTACCGGCGCCGCGCCCGGAAGAGGTGGCGGCTTGGCGGGGATGACCGGGGAGCTACGTCCCGTCATCGTCCAGGATGCAGACGATGGCACGGTCCTGATGCTGGCCTGGGCCGATGAAGTGGCGCTCGAGGCGACCCGCAGCACCGGCGAGGCGCACTTCTGGTCGCGCAGCCGCAGGGAGCTGTG
>JACCYW010000216.1 GCA_013696275.1 Chloroflexota bacterium
CGGCTGACCGAGCGCCAGAGGGTTCCGGTGTAGGCTCGGCCGATGCCTCCACGACTGGCCCGGACGCTCGGCGAACTGCGCGCCACCCGCTACCGGCCGCGCTCCGTGAAGAAGGAGATGCGGGCGAACCTGCTGACCCTGATGGCTGGTGATGAGGAGCTGTTCCCGGGCATCATCGGATTCGACGACACCGTCATCCCGGCCGTCGAGAATGCCATCCTGGCCGGCCACGACATCTGCTTCCTGGGCGAGAGAGGCCAGGCCAAGACCCGCCTGGCGCGTTCCCTGGTCGGGCTGCTGGACGAGGCCGTGCCGGTCGTGGCCGGGAGCGAGCTCAACGATGATCCGCTCGCGCCGGTGGGCAGGGAGGCCAGGCAGCTCATCGCGGAGAAAGGAGACGACACGTCCATCGCCTGGTTGTCGCGCGACCAGCGCTACGCCGAGAAGCTGGCCACGCCCGATATCACCATCGCCGACCTGGTCGGTGAGGTGGACCCCATCAAGGTCGCCGAGGGGCGCTATCTGGCCGACCCATCGACCATCCACTACGGCCTCATCCCGCGCACCAACCGGGGCATCGTGACCATCAACGAGTTGCCTGATCTGGCCGAGCGCATCCAGGTCGGCCTCCTCAACATCCTGGAAGAGCGCGACGTCCAGATCCGGGGCTATGTACTGCGTCTGCCGCTGGACCTGTTCGTGGTCGCCAGTGCCAACCCAGAGGACTACACCAGCCGCGGCCGCATCATCACGCCGCTCAAGGACCGGCTGGGGTCACAGATCCGAACGCATTACCCGCGCACCATCGAGATCGAGATGACGATCATGCGCCAGGAACGCATGCGCCTGGAAGACGAGGACGACCCGGTCATCGCCGAACCGGCCTGGATGCTGGAGTTGGTGGCGCAGATCACGCACCTGGCGCGCCACTCCCCGGACATCAGCCAGCGCTCCGGCGTCAGCGTGGCCAACCTGGAGGTGCTCATAGCCAGCGCGTTGCGGCGAGCTGTCCGTCTGGGCGAGACCGAGGGCGCGCCGCGGGTGAGTGACCTTTCAGCCCTGCTGCCGGCCACAGTGGGCAAGCTGGAGATGGAGACGCTGGGCGACGAAGCTCCAGAAGAGCGCGTCATCGACCGGCTGCTGTCCCGTGCGATGGCCGACGTCTTCCGCCGGCGGGTCGACCTGGATGAGCTTGATGAGGTCGTCGATGCCTTCGAATCGGGGTTGGTCATTGAGACCGGAGAGGACATCCCATCCCGTGAGTACGTGCGCTGGGTGCGCGAGACGCCGGGCCTGGGTCGCGCCGTGACCCGCCTGGGGACAGGTGAGTCGCCGGCCGAGATCGCGTCAGCGGTCGAGTTCCTGCTGGAAGGGCTGCACCTATCGCGGAGGTTGAACAAGGAGCACGCGCGGCCAGGCGGAGGCGGTCGCTACCGGGCATGACCAGGCACAAGGCATGACCGGGCCGCTGGTACCTGGGGACGGCGTCGACGCGCCTGGCCTGGGCGGGCATGGTCCTTACCGCTACGCTCGGTGGGACGGCAGCCAGCGCTTGGTGGAACTGACCGCCGACGACGTCCTGGACGCACTTTCCGACGACCTCATGGCGGAGGGCGATCTGGCCGAGGCCCTCCGCCGACTGTTGGAACGAGGCGTGGCTGCACCTCGCGGGATGACCGGCGAGGGGCTAGCGGGCCTGCGCGATCTGCTGGAACGACTCGCTCAGCGGCGTCAGGAGATGCTGGAGCAGTACAAGCTCGGTGACGCGTTGGCCGATGTACGAGAGGAGCTGGAGGCCATCGTTGCCACCGAGCGACGGGGCATCGAGCGACGACTCGCAGGCGTCTCTTCCGACCAGGCTGAGGCGGGCCTCCAGCGTCTGGCCATCGACATCGCCGCCAGGCATCAGGCTGCGCTCGACAGCCTGCCCCGTTCGCCTGGCGACCAGCTCCGATCCTTGCGCGACTACGACTTCCTGGAACCGTCTGCCCGGCATCGCTTCGAGGCGCTGCTCGACCGATTGGGCCGGCAGGTACTCGATGCCTGGTTCGAAGGGCTCTCGGAGGCCATCCGGGACGCCAGTCCAGAGGCACTGGCAGCGAACCGCGAGATGGTCCGTGAGCTGGATGGGCTGCTTCGTGAGCGCCTGGCAGGCCGCGAGCCTGACCAGGCGTCGGTCGACGACTTCCTGGCCAGGCACGGAGGGTCCTTCCCGGGCGCCCGCACGCTCGATGACATCGTGGAACGGTTGACCGAGCGGATGGCCGCCATGCAGTCGCTGCTGGCCTCCATGTCGCCCGCTCAGCGCGCCGAGATACGCTCGATGATGGACGCTCTCCTGCGCGACGATCGACTGCGCTGGGACCTGGCCCGGCTTGCGTCCACGCTGGATCAGTTGCTCCCGGCCGGACTGGGCGAGCGCCTGCGTTTCAGCGGCCAGGAGTCATTGACCCTGGAGGGAGCCCTGGCGCAGCTGGAGCGACTGGGACGGATGGACCGTCTGGCCGACCGCTTGGCAGAGGGCGGCGAGTCGGGCACTGTGCCCGAGGTCGATGACGCCGAGGTGCGCGACCTGTTGGACGACCGCGCAGTGCACGATCTAGCCGCCCTGCGCGATCTGGCGCGCCGACTGGAGGAGGCCGGCTACGCGGAGCGCCGAGGCGAACGACTCGAGCTCACGCCGCGAGGCTCGCGCCGGGTGGGCCAGCGAGTCCTGGACCAGCTCTTCGCGCGCCTGGGCCGCGATGCATTCGGCGACCACGCCCGGTCGGTCGGTGTGGCCGGCGGTGAACCAGGCGAGACGGCCGTGGCCTATGAGTTCGGGCGGCCCTTCCACCTCGACCTGCAACGCACCCTTGCGCATGCCCTCGCTCGACCCGAGAACGCCCCGGCCGTGCGAGCGCATGGCGCCCGGCTGACCCTGGTGCCATCCGACTTCGCCGTTCGTGAGACACAGGAGCTGCATAGCGCGGCGACCGTCCTGCTGGTCGACATGAGCCGATCGATGCTCCTGCGCGGGTGTTTCCTCGCTGCCAAGCGCGTGGCCGTCGCGCTGGACACCCTCATCCGGACGCGCTTCCCGCGCGACGAGCTGCACGTCGTCGGCTTTGCGTATCACGCGCGCGAGATCCGGCCCGGGGCGCTGGCGACACTTTCCTGGCAAGGCTTCGAGTACGGCACGAACCTGCAGCACGGGCTGTTGCTGGGGCGTCGTCTGTTGGCCCGGTCGCATGCTGCCAACCGGTCCATCGTGATCATCACCGATGGCGAACCGACGGCCCACTTCCAGGACGGCCAGGTGGAGTTCAGCTATCCACCGACGCGCCGGACCATCGCCGAGACACTGCGCGAGGTCTCTCGCTGCACCCGGGACGGCATCACCATCAACACCTTCATGCTCGAGCGGAGCCGTAGCCTGACCCATTTCGTGGACCGCATGACCCGACTCAATCGGGGCCGTGCTTTCTATGCCACACCAGAGCGTCTGGGCGAGTACATCCTGGTCGACTACGTGGGTCGGCGCAGCTCAGCTCGTTGATGGCTACCCGGCGACCGTGCTGGCCTTCGCGCCGCCCAGCGCTGAGCCGCGAGACCGCGGGCCACACAACCCCAGCTGGGTGTGCATGGCGTCGCCGGTCTAGGCTGAGGGGCCACAACCATGCACCCTGAGGAGAAGCCGATGACATCTGTCCTGGTCGCCCCCTCCGTGGCCGAGTTGCTCACCGCGCTTGAGGGGATCTGTCGCGTGCAGGATGGACGGCTGCTGGTCGCCGATGAGGCTCGGCTCCGCGACGAGGGCATCCGGACCCTGGCCTGGACGGCCACGTTCAGCGAAGACGACGGTGCCATCGAGGCCGCGCGCTGGCTCATCTGGGAGGCGTCGCAGACGCTGGGCGCGCCGTCGGCCAGCATCCACGAGCTGTACATGGCGCGTGGCCGGGGCGAGGTGGGTGGCTTCACGGTGCCGGCCATCAACCTGCGGACGCAGGTGATGGATATGAC
>JACCYW010000220.1 GCA_013696275.1 Chloroflexota bacterium
GCGGGTCTGTCGTGACCGATGGCGGCGGACCGACGGGCGAGCCGCCCAGTTCGACCCTGGGCGCCGTCTCAGGGGCCGGCCTGGCCGCCGCCGCAGGCCTGGCCTCGGTCGACGCAGTCGCCGGATCGACCTCCCGCGATGCGTCATCGGGATTGCACGACTCGGACGAGGATCGCTCAGGGGCATCTTGATCAGCCCAGGCTGCACCAGCACAGACTAGGGTGGCGCCTGTGGCCCGCTGTCCGGGCCATCGACGACCGGTCGACCAGCCTCGAATGTGACCTCGTCGATCCACATCGCACGGACGCCGCCGGTGGCGTAGCCGACCGAATCGACGTGCCAGGCGTGATAGGCCATCCACAGGTCGCCCTGGTGGTCAAGGACGAAGGCCTGTCCGCCCGGCCCGGCGGCAGCGCCGGCTGAGGTCAGGATGGGGTTCTCGTCGGCATCCTCGTACGGCCCGCCGAGTTCGGTGGAAGTGGCGTAGCCGACCGCATAGCCGCCGGTGTCCCAGGCGTTGGCAGAGAAGAAGAGGTGGTACCGACCGTCGTTCTCCAGCAGGCTGGGTGCCTCGATGAGGATGCCCTCCCAGGCGCGATCCTGGCGGATCCCCAGGTCGACCGCCTGGCCGACCAGCGAGAGTCCGTCGGGGCTCAGTCCCTGAAGCCAGATGCGGGTCGGGATGCCGCAGCAGTTGCCGTCGTTCTTCCACAGCAGATGCCATGTCCCGTCGCGGTCCTGGAATGGGCTCGCGTCGATAGAGCCACCCAGGGCCTCCTGACAGATGAACGGCTCCTCCCCGTCGTCGACGAACGGACCCTCCGGGCTGGTGGCGGTGGCGACGGCGATGCACTGAGCGGTGCCGCCAGTGGGCCTGATCGACTGGATGGAGCGCCCGGTGTAGTACATGACGTAGCGCTCCCCGATGTGCGCCACCTCGGGTGCCCAGGTGTCGCCGCCGATGTAGCTGGGCAGCTCCGGCAGGGCGTCGCCGAGATGATCCCAGGTGACGAGATCGAGCGACTTCGCGACCTGGATCTCGTTGAAACCGTCGGTCGTGGCATACGCGAAGTAGCCGTCATCGGTGCGCAGGATGAACGGGTCGGGAAAGTCGCCCGCGAGCACAGGGTTCATGAAACCGGTCGCGGACGGAGAGCGAGGCGCGAGCGTGGCGCCAGAGGGCGATAGCGGCTCACCACTCGGGCTGGGCGCGCCACAGGCCATCGCTGTCAACAGTGCCAACGAGCCGAACACCGTGAGACAGGGTGATCTCGACCGCCCGTCCAGCAGCACCATCACCACGCAGTCTAGGGCGGCCCGGACTGCTAGGGCGGCTCGGACCTGCTGTCTCGCTCGAAGGTCTGCCAAGCGGCTGGCTGTGGCGACAGGGCGGCCGTCGGCACGTGACCCGGATCAGAACGGGTCAGCAGCCGCATCCGGGCAGCGACCGGCGTCTCGCGCCGGACGAGCGTCCCATCCGGCATCGGCTCCAACGCCCAGGCGCCCATCGGCGCCAGGTACGCCGCCAGTCCCTGCCCTTCGCGCCGGGCGACCAGCCGGACCATCTCGGTGCCGTCACCAGCGGTGGCCATCCGAGCAGCGAAACCCGGCGAGGCATGAGCGGCCGCCGAATAGTCCCAGTCGACGAGGTCGAACAGGGGCCACCACAGGTAGCCCAGGATGGGCAGACCGCCATCGCGCAGCTCGCCGATCGAGCGGACCGAAGCCTCGAGCCAGGCAAGCCGACGAGCATCGCTGCCGATGGTGCCCGTTTCGGTCAGCATCACCGGTCGGCCGTACCGCTTGTAGTAGCCGGTCAGGACGGCCCTGAGGCCGGCCGTCCAGCCGTCGATGCGGGCGTCCACCAGGCGGCCATCCTCCACGGTCAGCTGGCGGGCAGAGATGTCGGGGTAGTAGTTGACGCCCATCACATCGATGCGCGGGATGTCCGTGCTGAACTCGGCCAGCAGCCGCTCGTCCAGCCCGCGCTCGAGTAGCCAACGCGCGGTGGCTGAGCCTGGCTGGACGCGCCCGAGCAACAGGTCGGTCGGCAGGTAAACGTGCTCCACCACTCGCCGTCCCTCGTCCGGCAGATCGGCTGGCGCGATCACGAAGGTCGATGCCTCGACATGGACGATGAGCGCCGCAGGGTCGACGGCACGGATAGCTCGGACGGTCTGGCGCATGCCGGCGGTGATCCCGGCGAGCACGCGCACCCAGCCCTCGTCACCCTCCAGGTAAGGCGGCCAGTAGCCGGTCCTGCCGCAAAGGTCGGCCGTGACGATGGGCTCGTTGAGCGGCGTGTAGGCCGACACGAGATGGCCATAGCGTTCGGCCACGGCACCGGCGTAGGCGGCCACCGCGGCTGGATAGTCGGGCCTCACGAAGCCACCTTCCAGCCAGCCTGGCGTGCCGTAGTGGACCAGGTCGATGATGACTCGGAGGCCCAACGTCCCGGCGGCGTAAGCCAGGACCTCATCGGACCACGTCCAGTCGAACCGGTCGGGCTCAGGCTGGAGGCGGTACCACGGCAGGCCATAGCGAAGACCGTGTACGCCCAGCGAGGCCGCCAGATCCAGGTCCTGGCGCCAGTTCCGATCGTGCTGGGTGAGGACATACTCGTCCAGCGGCCGGCCGCTGTGGATGATGGGCTGACCGATGAACGTATCCTCGATCCCAGTCGCCCACAGGAAGCTGCCGTCCGCTGGCCACTCGCGTGCCAGTCGCTCACGAAGCGTTGTCACGAGGATCACAATGCACCAGATCTGGCCGGCGCCGCGCCCAGGGCGGCCGGCGACACGAGGGTGACCTCGAACATCGTGGATGGCATGGAGGAGGCTCTGGTGAAGAGCAACATTCGGCGCAGTCTCGTGGTCGGGCCGGTCATGGCGCTGGTCGTGAGTGGTTGTCTCGGCGGCAGCTCCAACTCGACGCAGCCGCCGGGCAACCCGACCGCGCCACCAGGCGGCACTGCCCCCGCCAGCGCTCCGGGCAGTGGCGCTGGCGGGCCCAGCAGCGCCGAACCGGCCACCGGCACGATCAACGTCTGGTTCTTCCCCCAAGGTGAAGCCGCGGAAGCCGCGCTTCGAGTGTATGAGACCCAGTTCGAGGCAGCCAATCCCGGTTCCGACGTGGCCTATCGCGAGGTACCGGAGGGAGATCCCTACTTCCAAGGCATCAACACCGCGCTTCAGGGAGGCGCACCGCCCGATGTAGCCGTCATCGAGGATCGCGGCTGGATGCAGGCAGGCCTGGTGGAGGACCTGTCCCAGTACTTCGGCCAGTGGGGCGTGACGGCTGAGGACTTCAACCCTGGTGGCCTGGCCCGCGGGACAGAGGACGGCGATCCGTCGACCCCACCGATCTACGGCGTCGGCGACTTCCTGGGCGGCAACGTCCTCGTCTACAACAAGGCCCTCTTCGACGCAGCTGAGCTCGAATACCCCGGCACCGACGCCTCGATGCACATAAGCGAATACGTCGATCTGTGCAACGGGCTCGCCCAGCCCAATGCCGACCCGGCTCAAACGATCTACGGCTGCGCCATGCCCGAGTGGGGCTTCGGCATCCAGGGCAAGGATGTCTTCGGGCCAGATGGTCGCACCCCCATGGGCAACATCGACTCAGAGGAGATGATCGCCGCCTGGGATATGGGCACGCAGGTCATCCGGGACGGTAACGCGCCAAGCCCTGACTCCCTGGAGCAGGCGTCTGAATCGGATCTCTTCGCCCAGGGTCGGCTGGGTATCACCTGGACCGACTTCACGGAGATCCCCAAGTATCAGGACAACGACATAAC
>JACCYW010000233.1 GCA_013696275.1 Chloroflexota bacterium
TGCCTACGTATCGATCCTCCTCCTTGCCGGGCTCGACGATGTATCCGTCGAGCTAGTCGGCTCCATTACCCGGCCGGGATCTGGAGGATGATGCGGTAAGCCGCCAAGGCGGCACCAACATCGACCACCAGGGCCCTCGCCGGGATCGGCGGGGGCTCTTCTTCATCCCACGACAGTCACCAGGAGCGCCACACCAGATGACCCTCACCCGGCCAGAGACAGGACGCCACGTGCCCGCCGAAGGGACTGCCGCGGCAGCCGAGGTAGAGCACGCGCGCAGCCAGATGCTGTCCGACGCCCGCCCCCGAGGTCGCCGTCGTATCGGTGCGGACGTGCTGTGCGAGGGTCTCATCCGGCAGGGTGTGGATGTCATCTTCGGCTATCCGGGCGGCGTCATCCTGCCGCTCTACGACGTGCTGGATGATCATCCGGCGCTCCGTCACGTGCTCGTGCGTCACGAGCAGGGTGCCGCCCATGCCGCTGATGGCTATGCCCGCGCTTCCGGTCGGGTGGGCGTGTGCCTCGGCACGAGTGGCCCGGGCGCCACCAACCTGGTCACCGGTATCGCTACCGCCCAACTCGACTCCGTGCCCATGGTCGCCATCACCGGCAATGTGCCCGGCGCACTCATCGGCAAGGATGCCTTCCAGGAGATCGACATCACCGGCATCACGCTGCCGATGACCAAGCACAACGAGCTGGTGCGCGACGCTGATGATCTGCCCAGGGTCATCGCCGAGGCCTTCCACATCGCCCGGACCGGTCGGCCGGGACCGGTCCACATCGATATCACCAAGGACGCGCTGATGGCCGAGACCAGCGCCGCCCATCCCGAAAGCGTCGGCCTGCCCGGGTTCAAGCCGACCTTCGACGGGCATCCCCGCCAGCTTCGCCTGGCGGCCGAGGCCATCGACTCAGCGGAACGGCCGCTCATCCTGGCCGGTCACGGCATCCTGCTGGCCGACGCCTGCCAGGCATTGGTCGACTTCGCCGAGCGCACGCGCATCCCGGTCGCTCATACGCTGCTCGGCGTCGGTGCCATGAGCGAGCTGCATCCGCTCTCTTACGGGTTCATGGGCATGCATGGCTGGAAGCATGTCAACCGGGCCATCCAGTCGGCTGACCTGCTCATCGCCCTGGGCATGCGCTTCGACGACCGCGTGACCGGCAAGGTAAGCACCTATGCGCCGCGGGCTCGCATCATCCACGTCGATATCGACCCCTCTGAGATCGGCAAGAACGTGGCCGTCGAGGTGCCCATCGTGGGCGACGTCAAGCGCGTCCTGCGGGCCCTGCGGCCACTGATCGCCGAGCGTTCTGCCGATGCCCGCCAGGCGTACTTCGCCGAGCTCGCCGAGTGGCGGGCCGCGTCCGAAGGTTCCAGCTGGCATGGCTCGGGCTCATGGCGCGAGGGCATCCTGTCAGCCGACTACGTCATCGGCCGCCTGGGCGAGCTGACCGACCACGATGCGACCCTGGTGGCTGATGTCGGCCAGCACCAGATGTGGCTGGCCCGCTACGCCGGTTTCCGTCGCCCCAACTCACACCTCTCGTCGGGCGGTCTGGGCACGATGGGCTTCGGGTTGCCGGCCGCGATGGGCGCGGCGCTGGGTCGGCCGGACAAGGAGACCTGGGCGGTCGTCGGCGATGGCGGCTTCCAGATGACGGTCCAGGAGCTGATGACCTTGGCCCAGGACCGCATCCCGGTGCGCATCGCCATCCTCGACAACAAGAAGCTGGGCATGATCCGGCAATGGCAGGAGATCATCTACGGTGGCAAGTACCACTCGGCCCACCTGCCCGGTCCCGACTACCTGAAGCTGGCTGAGGCCTATGGCGTACCCGCCTGGCGGGTGGTGCGGCCGGAGGATGTGGATGCTGCCATCGCCGCGGCGCGGGCGACCGACGGCCCGGCCCTGGTCTGGTTCGAGATCGCTGAGACGCAGAACGTCTTCCCCATGATGCCGGCTGGCAAGGGCTTGTCCGACCTCATCGAGACTTGGGGTGAGGCGGCCGCAGGATGAGCGCACCAGCACCGCTGCGCGCTCCGGCCGACGAGCGCTACGTCCCGGGCAGCGGCGAGGCGTATCGGCACGTGCTGGTCGTGTTGGTGCGGGATCGGCCGGGTGTCCTCAACCGGGTGGCCAGCCTGCTCCGTTCGCGCAACTTCAACATCGAGTCGCTGGCCGTCGGGCGCACCGAGCATGCCGCCATCTCACGCATGACCATCTCCCTGCGCGGTGACGACTTCACGCTGGAGCAGGTCAGCAAGCAGCTCTACCGGCTCATCGACGTACTCAAGGTCCAGGATCTGACCGGGGAGGGCCGTATCGAGCAGGAATTGGCGCTGGTCAAGGTCCGGGCCACCAACAGCACGCGCGCCGAGGTGCTCAAGGTGGTCGAGCTGTACAAGGGTCGCGTGGTGGATGTGGCCACCGACTCGATCATCCTGGAAGCGGCCGGTACGACCGACGAGATCGATGCCCTGGTCGCCCTGGTCGGCGGTTTCGGCATCCGCGAGATGGTCAGGACGGGAGCGATAGCCATGGTCCGCGGCGCATCGACCACGGGAACGGACGGAGGGAGACGTTGATGGGTGCCCGGATGTACTACGACGCCGATGCCGACCCAGCGGCCCTCGAGGGCTCGACCGTGGCGGTCATCGGGTACGGCAGCCAAGGTCATGCTCACGCCCAGAATCTGCGCGACTCGGGCGTCGATGTGGTCGTCGGGCTGGCCCCCGACAGCAAGAGCCGGGCGCTCGCCACAGACGCCGGCCTGCGCGTCTCGAACGTGGCGGAGTCCGTCCGTGAGGCGGACGTGATCATGATGCTCGTGCCGGATACGGCGCAGAAGGCGCTTTACGAGTCGGACATCAGGCCCCACTTGCGGGCCGGCCAGCTACTCATGTTCGCCCACGGTTTCAACATCCACTTCGCGCTCATCGACCCGCCCGCCGGCATCGATGTGGGGATGGTCGCGCCGAAGGGCCCTGGCCATCTGCTTCGGTCGGTGTATGTCGCCGGCGGTGGCGTGCCGTCACTGTTCGCCGTCCATCGCGACGAGTCCGGGCAGGCCCGCCAGCGCGTGCTGGCCTACGCGCGCGGCCTGGGCAGCACTCGCGCTGGCGTGCTGGAGACGAGCTTCGCGGAAGAGACGGAGACGGACTTGTTCGGCGAGCAGGCGCTCCTCTGCGGCGGCGTCTCGGCGCTCGTCAAAGCCGCCTTCGAGACGCTCGTGGAGGC
>JACCYW010000243.1 GCA_013696275.1 Chloroflexota bacterium
AGGTCACCGCCCATCGGGATGCGGGACACGGCCATAGGACCCCACTCGTTCGTCAGTGGTGTGACCGACGGCGCGGCGGGTGCCCCCGACCGCCCCGTCGTGCAGCCCAGTCCGGCGATGAGGATCGCCAAGGTGCCGGCACAGCTGAGTGCGAGCGTCGGCGTCGTCCGCGTCAGTTTGCGACCAATGGATCTACTCGCTGGAGGCCGGGCGGCGTCACGAAGGCTCGATCATGGGTCGACGGTGATCCAGCGGATGCTGCGTCGAGTGGGAGGCTTGAGCATGGCAGCAGCCACTCACGTCGAAGGCCCCGCTCGACCAAGTCGCGGATGGTCGTGAGGCGCTCGGCGGCAGCCTTCTTGACCTCGATGAGCAACTCGTCTGGTAGTCCTATGGTGGTCTTCATACCAGGGATACAGCTTACCGTCCACATGGGCGACAGGGTCATCCTTCCCAGGTGATGCCGCTCGATCCCCCGCCGTGTAGATGGGACACGTCGTTAGCCAGCATCAGCTGTGCCCCGGGGCCGTCGGCCGGGTCGAAGCGAAGAACGGTCAGGTTTGCCCACGACTGTCGAAAGGCGGTCCGGTAATCACGGACCGGGACGCCCAGCGATATGCACAGCAGGACGCGGTTGGTGGTGGAGTGGCCGACCAGCAGCACCATCGAGTCGATGTCCGGCTGAGACAGCGCCGCCTCCCAGGCGACCAGCTCGTCCAGCAGCGCTCGGACACGACGGGCCACGTCGTCACCGCTCTCTCCGCCCGGGATGGCGACATCCTCCGGATCGAGCACCCATGCTCGGCGCTCCTCCGGCCAGCCCGCTTCGATCTGCTCGACAGTGTGGCCTTCCCAATCACCGTAGTCGCCCTCCAAGAGGCGCTCATCGGTCTCGACCTCCGCACCGGGGCAGACCAGACGCGCCGTCTCCACCGCCCGATCGGACGGACTGGAGAGCACCCGGACGATGGACACGCCCTCCAGGCGCTGACCTAGCGCGCGCGCCGCCTGTATCCCGGTCTCGGTCAGGTGCGCCTCCAGGCGCTGGCCCAGGTATTGCTCGGGGCGAGAACGATCGGTCTCGCCATGGCGGGTCAGCAGGACGGTCAGCATCGGGCGCTATGATGCGACCACATCACGCATACGCCTTCGTTTCGGGGTCGGGTGGAAGTCCCGACCGGTGGTCGGTGAGGCATGACGCCAGTCGCGCCTCACCAGCCCACGACCCGCTGCCGTCTCCGCGGTCGCGGTGGATCCCCTGGCAGGGAGCCGACGGTCACAGTCCGGATGGGAGAAGCGAGGCGCGTTCGTGCCGGTTGATCGGGGTGTTCGAGCACAGGCTCGGGCCCGCGACTCGCCGTCCACGTCGTCCGCCGTGCATCTCCCACCGTTCGTGTTCCTCCCGACGAGGCGCGCCTGGAGGGCCTGCACTGAGCGATATCGACGTCCGCGACGTCAGCCGCAGCTTCACGGTCGATGGACATCGGCTGGTCGCGCTCGAGCGCATCGGCTTCGACGTGCCCGCCGCCTCGATGACCGCCATCGTCGGCCCCAACGGGTCTGGCAAGAGCACCCTCCTTCGGCTCATCGGCGGCCTGCTGGCTCCTGACAGCGGCCATATCTCGGTCGGTGGGCGCATGGTCACTGGTCCGGGCCCACACATCGGCATCTGCTTCCAGGAGCCGCGGCTGCTTCCGTGGCGGGGCGTGCAGGACAACATCGCGCTGCCCATGGAGTTGGCCGGTGTCCCGGCCGATGAACGAAGAGCGCGGGCGCGCGAGCTGATAGACCTGGTCGGTCTGGCGGGCTTCGACCAGGCACGCCCACATCAGCTTTCCGGCGGCATGCGCCAGCGTGCCGCACTGGCGCGAGCCCTTGCGCTGCGACCGTCGGTGCTGCTCCTGGATGAGCCCTTCAGCGCACTCGACGCGCTCACCCGCGAACGACTGGATGAAGAGCTGCAGGCGCTCTGGGCGCAGACAGCCACGACCATCGTGCTGGTCACCCACGACATCCCGGAGGCGTGCTTCCTGGCCGACCGGGTGTTGGTCCTTTCGGCGCGGCCGGGTCGGGTGGTGGCGGACATACCGGTCGCCCAGGGGCGGCCTCGCCGCCGGGAGGATCCAGCTGCGTCGCAGGCGGCGTCAGCCGTACGCGCTGCGCTCGAACGAAGCGGCACCCCGGTCGCCGAGGTCGCGGCGTGACGCGCCAGCGAGACGCCGGTCAGCCAGGTCGCGGCCCGACGCGCCTGCGAGACATGGCGCTGGTACTTGGCGCGGCCGTCATCTTCCTCGTCGGTTGGAAACTGATCGTCATCATCGGCGGCTACCCGGCCTTCATCCTGCCCGCGCCGGAGGTGGTCGGGGAGAGGTTCCTGCGCGCCTGGGCACAGGGCGTCATCGCGCCCCACGCGGTCACGACGCTCGCGGAGATCACTCTGGGCTTCGTGACCGGGGCGGGGCTGGCGGTCATGGCCGGCTACGCCCTGGCCCGTTCCCGCCTCGCCGAACGGGTCCTGTCGCCCTACCTGGTGGCTGCTCAGGCGACGCCCATCCTGGCCCTGGCGCCACTCATCGCCCTGTGGTTCGGCAGCGGGCTCACCAGCAAGGTCCTCATCTGCGCGCTCATCGTGTTCTTCCCGGTCGCGGTGTCGACGATGGTCGGCATCCGCTCGGTGGATGCGGGGCTGCTGGAGCTGGGCCGTAGCCTGCGTGCCACGCGCTGGCAGGTGGTCACCAGATTGGAGGTCCCGGCGGCGCTGCCGCAGATCCTGGGCGGCATGCGCGTGGGCGTGACGCTGGCCGTCGTAGGTGCCATCGTGGGCGAGTGGGCCGGCGGCGACCGTGGCCTGGGGGTACTCATCAACCTCGCCCGCGGCAGCCTCTTCGATATCCCGCTCATGTTCGCGACGCTCCTCACCATCGCGCTCATCGGGCTGTCGCTGTACCTCATCGTGGTCATCGTGGAGCGCCGTCTGGTGGGAGCTGGCTGGTGATAGGAGGTGGTGGACTGATGGTCGGACCAAGGCGCATCGCGCTGTGCATCCTGGCGGTCGTGGCGTTGGCCGGCGGAGCGGCCTGTCAACAGACCGGCCCCGCATCGTCGTCTGCGCCGTCGGCATCGGCGCCCACCCCGCTGGTGGTCGGTCTGGGCTTCATCCCGAGCGTCCAATTCGCCCAGTTCTACCTGGCCGAGGAACGCGGCTATTACCGGGCTGCTGGCCTTGCCGTGGAGCTTCAGAACCGGATCGACCCGG
>JACCYW010000259.1 GCA_013696275.1 Chloroflexota bacterium
GCCTCCCCAAGGTCGACCAGTGCACCCACGCGCGTCCCTACCACCGGCAGTCCACAGGCGGCTGCCTCTACCGCCACCATGCCCTGCGCCTCGTGGCGCGAAGAGACGCACAGCACGGTCGCCGCGCGGTAGCGATCGGGCAGCGACCCACGAGGCAGGTGGCCCAGGAACGTCACCCGCCGGCCGATCCCCAGGCGCTGCGCCAACCGTTCCAGGCCCGGCCGCATGCTCCCCTCGCCGACGACCTCCAGTCGCACGTCCGCCGTGGTGGATGCCAGGAGTGAAAACGCACGCAGCATGGTGACCGGGTCCTTGACCGGCTCGAGCGATCCGACGAAGAGGACGGTGGGTGGGCCGCCCGGCTTCGGCGAGGCCGACACAGAGAAGACCTGGGGGTCGACGCCTAATGGCATCAGCCGGAGGCGGGCCGGCGGCACACGCCCGGCGACCGCGTCCCACATCGGCTTCGAACCAACCGTGACATGGTCGGCCCACCGGAGCGCCAGCGCGACAGTCCATCGTCCACCACGAGAGAGCGCGGTCCCATAGCCGATGTCCGGCAAGGCGACCAGTTCGCCCCCCAGCACGGACACGACGACTGGTCGACCGATCAGCCGGCCGGCCGTCACGGCCACCGCCCCAGCCTCGTCCGCCCACAGCGCCCACAACCGGTCGAAGCGGTGCTCACCATGCAGCCGCACCACCCTGACCACGCCGCGCGCCAGCATGAGCGCGCGACGCAACGGGCCGGCCGACGCACCTCCGCCCAACGCGTGCACCGTGGCGCCGCGGAAGCGGAACGGCGGACCAGCCGGCGGGTAGCGCAGCGCGACCACCTGGACATCGGCAGCCGCCGCCCGACCGGATACGAGGTCGACCGTGGCCGGCAAGCCGGTATCCGCGTAGCCCGGGGTGATGACGCAGATGCGCCGACGTCTCACGCCACCCCGTACCTGTGGGCCGGGCGCAGAGGGTCGAACCGTGCCCTGATGTTGGCCAGCCGGAGCCCTGGTGTCGCATGGATGTCCAGGCCGGCAGCCGCCAGATCGGCGATGTCACCTCGATCCAGAACGCCGCGGGTCGGCCGCAGCAGCATGTCGACGCCGAAGCGAGTGCGAAAAGCGGCAGCCTCTGCCGCCAGCCGCAGCCTGGCCTTCTCCGCATCGCCGTAGACCAGTAGACCGGTCGCGATGAGTCGACCAGCTGGCCCCACCAGCCGGCGCAGCGTCGCCATCGCGGTCACGGGGTGGGGCTCGAAGGCCAGGCATCGGTTGGCGATCACCACATCGAACGTCTCGCCCAGTCGTGTCAGATCGGTCATCTCCGCCTGGATCCGCCGCCAGGTGGGCGGAGTCGGCCACGGCGCGCTCAGCGACCAGGTGCCCGCGAATGCGTCGACCGCCGTGAGCTGATGCCCATCGGTCGTGAGTCGATGACTGAGCCAGCCATTCCACGACCCGAAGTCCAGGATGCGCAAGGGGCGCGGACCGGCCAGCTCGGCCCGCGGGCCGGCCAGCTCCGCCTTCAGGCCGGCCAGCTCGGACCTCACGACGGCCAGGTCGTGTCGCCGCAGGCGCCATTCGAGGTCACCTGCGACAGCATCACCGCTCGGCAGTGCTGGCAGGGCTTCACTCGACAGCGGTTCACGGCCCCCTTCCCGACGCCATCGGATGACGGCCTTCTCCAGCTCATCCACGTGCGCCTGTCGCTCGGCATCCAGGAGGCTTTCGACGGTCAAGCGGACGTTACGCCTCCGACGGGATCCGCCTATTGGGCGCCTCGTTCGGTTGGAAGCGCCGAACACCGATGAGCACTACGGCAGCCACCGACACCTGGCCCAGGGCAGCGGCGGCGACCGCGCCGGCGAGCCCGACCGACGGCACCAGCAGCAGCGTGCAGAGGACGACTACGGCGATGGCGGTCAGGTTCGCGCCCACGACCAGCCGCTCCCGACCGGCCCGGAAGGCAAGGTGGACATGAACCAGATAGAGCCACGGCGGCAACGTGGCAAGCCAGGCCAGGACAAGCACCGTCGCCGGAAGCTCGAACTGGTAGAGGAAGCGCAGTGCCGCCCACATCCCAGCCAGGCCCGCCAGCGTCAATGCCAGGCCCACTCCCGCGAGTCGCACGGAGATGGCGTTCACCGCCGACCGTGACAGGCGGTAGAGGGCAGGGACACTCGGCGCCAGGACCGCGGCCGACAGCGATTGGACCACGAGCAGCAGCCCGGTGAGGACCTGATAACGGCCCACGTCCGATGCTGTCAGGAGCAATGCGACGACATACAGATCGATCCGCGAACCCAACGCGCCGCTGAAGCTGAGGGCGAAGAAGGGCCACGCC
>JACCYW010000310.1 GCA_013696275.1 Chloroflexota bacterium
TCCATGCCGAGCATGGTCAGCCGTTCGGCGAGTCCCTCCGGGAGCAGGTCGAAGTCGACGAACTCGCGCAACCAGCTGAGCGGCACGCGCATCGCTAGAAACGCTCCAGGAAGCGCAGGTCGTTGGCATAGAACGCACGCAGATCCGGGACACCGAAGCGCAGCATGGTGATGCGGTCGACGCCCATCCCGAAGGCGAAGCCCTGATAGCGCTCCGGGTCCAGGCCGCCGTTGCGCAGCACGACCGGGTGGACCATGCCGGCGCCCAGGATGGTCATCCAGCCGGTCCGTCCACAGGCCGGACAGCCGGCTCCATCGCATACCACGCAGGCGATGTCGAAAGCGACCGATGGCTCGGTGAACGGGTAGTAGCCCGGACGGAAGCGGGTACCACGGTCGGCCCCGAAGAGATGGTGGGCGAACTCGTCCAGCAGACCACGCAGATGGGCCAGCGAGGTGCCCTCATCGACCATCAGCCCTTCGACCTGGAAGAACTCGCTGCCGTGGCTGGCATCCGTGGCCTCGTATCGATAGCAGCGGCCCGGCGTGAGTACCCGCATGGGTGGCTCGAGCTCGCGCAGCGCCCGGATCTGTCCGGGTGAGGTGTGCGTGCGGAGCAGCCAGCGCGATCGATCGGCGGTCGCCTCGACCGGCTGGCCCGCGGGCGGGACGACGTAGACCGTGTCCCACAGGTCGCGCGCTGGATGATCGGGCGGGATGTTCAACGCCTGGAAATTCAGCTCGTCGGTCTCCACCTCGGGGCTCTCGTAAGGCACGAACCCGTACCGGGCGAAGAAACGGGCGATCTCCCGCTCGGTCTCCTTGAGCGGATGGAGCGAGCCGCGGGCCAACGGACGACCTGGCAGCGTGACGTCTTCGGCCTCGCCAGCCAGGCGCACGTCCATGTGGATCCCTTCAAGGCGCTCGCGTCGAGTCGCGATGGCCGCCTCGAGCTCCTGGCGGGTGGGATTCGCTATCGCTCCGACACGCGGCCGATCCGCTACCGGGAGCGCCCCGATGCCGGAGAGCAGTCGGCGTAATTCTCCCTTTCGACCCAGGTAGGCCGCGTCCACGACATCCAGGGTGGCCGGATCGATCGCTTCGGCGACGGCCGCCAGGGCGCGCTCGCGCAGGGCGTCCAGATCCGCGGCGAAGGTATCCAGATCCACGACCGGACCGGACCTGCTCAGGCGGCCTTGGCGACCTCGGCGATGCGCGCGAACGTGGTCGCGTCCCGCACGCAGATGTCGGCCAGGATCTTACGGTCCAGAGCCACGCCGGCAGCCTTGAGTCCCTGCATCAGCCGGCCGTAGGTCAGATCGTTCTGCCGAGCTGCGGCGTTGAGCCGGACGATCCACAACGAGCGGAACTGGCGCTTGCGCTGCTTGCGTCCGACGTAGGCATAGGCCAATGCATGGAGCTGAGCTTCGCGCGCCGTCTTGATCAGCTTGGAGCGTGTCCCGCGGCGACCCTCGGCTGCCTTGAGGAGCCGCTTGTGGCGCTTGTGGGACGTTACGCCGCGCTTGACGCGAGCCATCTGGGGTCGCCGGTCCTACAGATAGGGAAGCAGGCGGCGGACCTGCTTGGCATGAGTGCCGTCAAGGAGGGCTTTGCCCGCGTAGCGCCGCGTGCGACGGGATGACTTGATCTCAAGATGGTGACCACGCCACGACTTGACGCGATACGTCTTGCCACTGCCGGTGACGCCGATGCGCTTCTGCGTCCCCTTGTGTGTCTTCATCTTGGGCATCGGTCCTAACCTCCTGCCGGCTGGTCGGCGGGCATCTCTGCGGCCACCGCGGTGGCCGCCGCGACAGGCCTGGCTTTCTCGCCATCCGCCGGTGCCTGAGCTGGCGCGACCTGAGCGGCTTCGACTGGCGCGTCGGAGGCCCTTACCGGCGGCTCCGAAGTCCTTGCCGGCGCCTCGGCGGCTCGGGCGGGACTTCGGGCCGGCGTCTCCGACGGTCTGGGCTTGTGTAGCGATGTGACGACCATCGACATCGACTTGCCCTCCAGCACCGGCTGGCGCTCGACGGTGCCATGTTCGGCGATCTGTTCTCCGAACTTGATGAGCAGGTCTCGTCCGATGTATGCGTGGCTCACCTCGCGGCCGCGGAACTGGACCGTGACCTTGATCCTGTCCCCGTCGCCCAGGAACTGGATGGCGCGGTGTACCTTGGTGTCGAAATCACCCTTCCCGATCTTGGGTCGGATGCGGATCTCCTTGAAGTCCACCGACCGCTGGTGGCGGCGAGCTTCCTTCTCCTGACGGGCCTTCTCGTATTTGAACTGGCCGTAGTCCAGGAGTCGAGCGACCGGTGGAGCGGTGGTCGGAGCGACCTCCACCAAGTCGTAACCGCGCTCCTGCGCGAGCCTCAGAGCCTGGCTCGTGGGCATCACCCCGAGCTGGGTCCCCTCTTCGTCGATGACCCGCAGTTGGGGGACGCGGATCATCTCGTTTATCCGTAAGTCTCGACTCAGGCTTGGTCCCTCGATGCTCGCCACGGATGAGCCGCGGCCAGTGCGGGACTATAGCACGCAAAGTCGATCAGCCTGCCGGCCCGATGGTCAGCCACCAGTCGTAAAGGGCCGCGAAGTCGGGTCTATCGAGGACGCCCAGGCCGATCATCGCCACGTGCGGGTCCGTCCACAGGATATGCGTCTGGTCACCGGCGCTGGTGGGTACGGCGAAGCAGGCGAATCGGTAGGCGCCGTCCTGTCCGTTCGTCGATGGCGCCGTGAACGAGCCAGAGAATGGCCCTTCGCGGCAGGACCCGACGGTCGGCGATGGATCGTGATCGGCCGCCAAGCTTTGGAAGAAGGCATCCCGCTCGGCTGGGCCAGCGAAGAGCATGAAGCGGGCCTCGGCCGCCTCCGTGGCGGGGATGCAGATCGCCTGGGCGAGGATGAGCGGGTCCTCCGGCGGCGCCGGCTGGCAGTCCTCGATGAAGGCGCTGGGCAGGTCGTAGAGGAGCTCCTCGTAGGGACTGACGGCCTGCGGCGACGCGCCCGGGAACCCACCGAAGACGGTGCCGCCCGTGACCTCGACGTCGTCGAAGATGGCGATGAAGCCGACATCCGCGCTTTCCGCATACATGCCGGCCCGCTCGAAGGTGGGCAGCCCAGCGTCGGTGCGCTCGAACACGGCCACTTCCTGGCCGCCGACGGTCAATCTCAGGCGCGTCGCCCCGGTGTCGGTCCCGGCGCACTCCAGGGTGACGTCGTAGCGGCCTTCGGCGTTAATCGTCGGAAGCAGGCCCCGCCCGAGCGAGGTGGTCGCCGAGTCGTCAATGGTGAAGAAGACCCACTCACCGGCCGAGTTCAACAGCCCACCCACGTAGTCGCCGGCCTCGACGCCGCACATCAAACCCGCCGCTCCCTCGGCCGTATCGGCCTGACTCCCGATAAAGATGGAACCGCTCACCCGAACTACATCCCATGCCTCTTCGAAGCTGCAGCGGCTCCACAAGCTGGCTTGGGCCTGGGCGAACTCGATGACGAAACGGCCGTCCTGATAGTCGAGCGAGCCCTCGTCCAGCTCGCCGATTCCCCAGCCGGTGCTCGGGTCGGAGAAGTCGTCTTCGACTATCGGCACATCAGCCTCGAAGCCGGTACCGGGCACCAACGAGCCCGACGCCGAGGCTGACGGCGAGGTGGATGATCCGATGGCTCGCGATGGGATCGCCGATGGCGAGGCGGGGCCCGCGGGTATGGATGGCGTAGCGGTCCCAAGTGGCGTGCACGCGGGCACTGAGCCAGAAGGCGTTGGCCGGCCGGTGGCCGTCGCATCCGGGCTTGGGCTCGACGTCTGGGGCGGGCTCGAGGCCCGGGCCGGCGTCTGGGCCTGGGCCGGCGTCTGGGAGGGAGACGCGACGAAGCGGGGTGTGTCATCCAGGCCCGAGCTGGCATCCCGGGTCGGCACGGCTGGTGAGACGGTGACGCATCCGGCCACGGCGAAGACCGCGGCTATCAGGCTGGCTGGCGCGAGACGGCGCGGCGTTGTCATCACGACGATGCTAACCGGGCG
>JACCYW010000342.1 GCA_013696275.1 Chloroflexota bacterium
GCCGGTGGGTGTCCCTTGCGGATAGCGCTCGATCGACTCCGCCATCACCCCCGGCCCGGCCGCTGCGTGGATGGCGCCGTCGACCCCTCCGCCGCCGCGCAGCGCCTCGTTGGCCGCGTTGACGATCGCGTCAGCCTCTACGGTCGTGATATCACCTCGGATGAGGTCGATCATCTCAGGGTTCGCTCCGTTAGGACTCATGAGCGGGTCCGCGTGCTAGCCAGGGGCTTTCACGGGCTGGCTCCCCCAGGGATGGTACGTGCGAGTGTTGCGCGAGTCTTCACCGGGTATCTCCCTGGGTAGTGGTAAGGCCCTCCAGTGCCTGGTTGCAGCAGTCCGGCAGCGTCCGTGGCCCACCAGCTGGCGCATACCATCTCGCGGGGATGTAGGACGCGCAAGACGCCGGCCCGCCACAACGAGAGCCAGGATCTCCGACGGAAGCCCTACACGCTCTTCCGGATCCGCATCGACGAGCAGCCTGTCCGACTTCGCTAGCCGTCGCGCCTGATCAGCGCCGGCGCGGTCGAACAGCGATGGCGCGCTCTCTGACGGCGTGACCCGGGGCGACCGCCGGTTGGCCGCCTTTCAGCCGTTCCGCGCTACCATCCGCGCTCCGTGCGCACCCTGATCCGCTTCATCGACCGCTTCGTGCCGGCGCTGCTCATGGCGGCCGGCGTGACGCTGCTGGCCGCCGGCCTGCTCTCTTACGCCAGCCCGGCACTGGGCGACCCGGCGTTACCGAGCGAGCCACCCAGCGTGGCCGACCCGTTCCTGCCGACCCAGGAGCCAGAGTCCGAGGCGTCGCCTTCGCCGCCGCAGCGATCACCCGGCGCAAGCCCGTCGACCGTTCCGGGGCCTTCCAGCGCGCCAACGACCACCGCCCCGGGCGCGCCTTCGCCAGGCGCGACGGCCACACCTGTAGCGCCACCGACAGCCGCGCCGCCCGCCGTGGCGACGCGGGTCGTCATCCCGTCGACACGGGTCGACCTACCCATCATCTCGCGCCTGGAACGGGTGCCGGACCAGGGCCCGGACCGATATCCGCCCTGTGATGTAGCCCTGTATCACGATGCCTTCGGCCAACCCAGCCAGGAGGGCTCGACCTATCTCTACGCCCACGCCCGCGAAGGCATGTTCCTCTCGCTACTGGACGCCTCGATGCGACAGGATGGCGCCGAGCTGTTGGGAGCACTGGTCCAGGTCTACACGGATGACGACCGGCTCTTCCTCTATAGCATCGACCGGGTCAAGCGTCACGCGCTGGATTACTCGCTCGCCATCAATGTGCCGGCGGGGGAGCAACGCCTGATCCTGCAGACCTCCGAAGGGCCGCGCGGGACCGTTCCCAAGCTTCAGATCGCCGCCACACTGGTCAGCGAGGTGCCAGCGGATCCTAGTGAGTCACACCCGCGCGCCCAACCGCGCGCCTGCTACGACACTCCTTGATCAGCGCCGGCCCTCAGATCCAGCCGATGCGACGGAAATAGGCGAAACCGGCCACCGCTCCGATCACGATCGCGATGGTCACCACCCAAAAGCGGGGATCGGTCAAGCTCAGCGCCAGACCGGCCTCGCTCATGCCGAAGATGCCGGCGATGGCGCCCGCTCCGGCCAGGACCGCGGTGACCGCGGTCAGGCGCTTCATCACCTCGGATAGGCTGTTGTTGACCGTGGACAGGTAGGCATCCAGGGTGCTTCCCACCTGCTCGCGGAAGCTGTCCAGCTCGTCGGTCAGGCGGATCAGATGGTCGTACACGTCACGGAAATAGATGATCTGATCGGGATGGATCAGTGGGTTCTCGCGGTTCGTGAGCTGGTTGAAGACCTCCCGCTCCGGACTCACTGCGTGACGGATGGTGAGTAGCTCGCGGCGGAAGCGGAAGAGGCGCTCCACGATCTGGGATGATGGGCGCTGCAGGACATCGTCCTGGAGATCGTCTATCTCATCGCCCAACCGGTCGAAGACAGGGAAGTAGCCGTCGATGGCAGCATCGACCACACCCCACAACATGTGGTCGACACCCAGGTGCAGGAAGTGGCCGACCCCATTGCGCTGGATGTTGCTTGCCTCCGTGGGTCGCCACTCCGGTGGATGGGAGGTGAGCAGGAAACGCTCGCCCAGCACGATGTCCAGCTCCACGGGCATTAACTCGCCATCGTAATGGAGGGCGAAAAGGACCAGGTGCATGATCTCATCCGTGTACTCCACCTTGGCCCGCTGGTTGCGTTCGACGATGTCCTCAGCGATGAGGTGATGCAGCTCCAGGCAGTCGGCTATCGAGCGAACAGTCGTCTCGGACGCATCCTCCAGGTCGATCCAGACACGGGTATCAGGGTCGGCGTAGGCGGAGTGGATGTCATCGAGTGAGTCGACCTCAGCGACCTTGCCGTCCGGTCTCCAGACGTAGGCCCTGACCACGCCGGGGGCCTGGGAAGTGACCGCACCCCCGTCCGCCGATGGCGCGGCCTCAGAGCGCGAGGGCTGCTTCCTGGCCGTCGTCTGTGCTGCCATGTTCGCCGATGATGCGCTGATCGGCCGCGCGCCGCGACGGGTCCCGCATGAGGAGGGTCGGCAGGATGGCCGCTACCAGTACTGCCGCCGCGACCAGGAACAGCCCGGACAGGATGGCCGCCGCCTCCGTGCTGGCCCACGTTTCGAGCGCCTCGATGACCAGTCCGTCCTCCAATGGACGCCCGCGCAGGGCAGGTGGCAGCACCGCGTCACGGGCCACCGGGTCGACCAGGACGACGCTGAGCGCCTCGATGCGCCGCGACCCGAAACCGGTCAACACGGCCAACCCGATGGCCATGCCACACATTCGCGCCACGGTTACGCCGGCGCTCGCCACTCCGAACGCTCCCCGACCGAGAGCCTCGACGGCGGCGGTGCTGCGTGGCGTGACGGTCAGCCCGAAGCCCGCCCCGAAGAGGACAAGCCCCACCACCAACAGCGCGAGATCGGTCGACGGACCGACCGCCGCCAACACGACCATGCCACCGATGGCCAATGCCAGCCCTAGCAGGCTAAGCGGGATGGCGTGCAGCAGGTGCATCGCGAATCCCGAACCCAAGGCACCCAGCGCCATGGCCAGGGCGAGACCGCCCAGGACCAGGCGTTGCTCGGCAGGCCCGGCATAG
>JACCYW010000360.1 GCA_013696275.1 Chloroflexota bacterium
GCCAGCGAGCGGACCTCCTCGTCGTGGCAGCCGACGTGCTGGACGAGCCGCCCACGCCTGGTGGGGCCCTGGCCCATGCACGTCCCCAGGCGACGTTACTCGACGGCGAGTTCGTCTATCGAGCCGCGGACTTCCCGTTCGAATGACGCGACCACGTCACCTGAGCCCGCTCATCACGCCCCGTAGGGCTGGCCCGAGGATCCTGAGGTTGACCGCGGCGTACAGAGCGATCGTCGTCACGAAGTAGGCGTGCACGGCTGGTGCGGGCTGGTCCGTGAGCAATGCGCCGACATCGCCGCCATCCAGCAGCAGGCTGCGCATGTACTGATAGCCGCTGTCCAAGAGCGGCGATGCGATGGTCAGGATGTACAGGTTGACCGACAGCCAGTGGCGGCGCCGCGTGAACGGCAGTCGCAGCAGCGCCAGCCCGAGGGCGACCGTCGCCAGGTCGACGAGGTAGGGCGCCGCCGTGGCGAGCCATGTCACATCGCCGCCCGCCCATCGGACATAGCCGAAATAGAAGGTGCCGCGAAGGGTCGCGGGCAGGATCGACCAGTCGACGATGGTCGCTCCCTGTGCCACCGCGGCCACAGCGTGGGCGAGCTCGTGACGCGCCGTCCCGAACACGAAGTAGGCGGGTGACAACACAAGCCACAGGAGGTCGGCGCGGCTCAAGGGGCTCACGCCAGGGAGCTTCGCTGGAAAGCCTCCAAAGCGTTGGCGGGCGATCATCCCACCACGCAGCACCTGCGGTGCGTCGATCTCGCATGGCGAGCGGGTTCTCCGAAGTCAAGTGCTAGGGTGGATCTCGGCCCTTCTTCTCTCACCAGGAGGTACAGCGAGAAGATGCTCACACAGGAACAGATCGGGTCCTATCACCAGAATGGGTACCTGCGCATCCGCGGGGTATACAGCTCGGACGAGGTCGAGGCGATGCGCGCTGACCTGGACCACTTGCTCCAGGACTGGGCCACCACTAGCGCTGGCTGGAGCGGTCCTTGGCGGCACATCTACATGAGCCCCGACGTCGAGCAACGCTCCAGGCTCACGCACCTGCACGATCTCCACTTCTATTCCTCGGCTTGGTCGCAGGCGGTCACCAACCAACGTCTGGCGGAGGCCATCGCTGACCTCCTTGGCGAGCCGAACGTGGAGTTGCACCACACCACCCTGCACCTCAAGCCGCCCGAGACCGGCATGCCCTTCCCGCTCCATCAGGACTCGCCGTTCTATCGTCACGAGGGGTTCGGCTACATCGACGCAGTGGTGCATCTCGATGACACGAATGACGAGAACGGCTGCCTTCGGTTCGTGGCCGGGAGCCACGCCGGTGGCCACATCGAGCACATCACGGAGGTTGATGGCACGTCCGTGAGCCCGCACCTACCCACTGACGAATGGCGGCTGGAGGAAACCGAACCGGTCGACGCCAAAGCGGGCGACGTGGTGGTCTTCAGCATCTACACGGTCCACGGCTCGTATGTCAACCGCACCGACCGATGGAGGCGACTCGTCCGCGTCGGCTACCGAGATCCGCTTACCAAACAACTCGATGGCCAGGCGCTCGGTCGAGCCGGCCTGATAGTGGCGGGCGTCCGGCCGGCAGGTGCGCTGAAGGCTTCCTAGTCTCAGGGCTGCCAGATCGTCGTGGCGGGCCGGAAGATGGCCCACGCGAACCAGAACGGCTGGTCGTTCGCGATCGGCTCGAGCTGCGTGCCGGCCATCGTTCCATCGACGGCTGTGCCATCAAGGTCCCAGATCGAGCCCGTTTCGATGTCGCGCATGTCGCCGTCGCCCGCCGGCTCGAACTCCAGCATGGTCCCGTCAGGCGCTACGCGGGAGAAGACGACCGCCGACCCCACGAGGTCGCCTCCAGCCACGGTAGCCTCGTCGAGGCCGGAGGCTGTGCCGGGACGCCACAGGACTACGATCGTCTCGCCTCCGACCACGTCGTTTACGACTCCGACCTGGGCGAGGTCGGGAAGTGGATAGGCGACCTCGTCATCGTTGATGACCACGCCGACGATCCGCACCTTGGGGTTCAGCCGGCCGTCGATGAGCGTCTCGTCTCCGAGCAGGAACGGATCTGCGTCGGCCCGGTCGTAGCCGGCATACGGGTTCACACCGTAGTTGCGGTCGTACCCGGTATCGCGTGACAGGACGACGCCGTCGGGATGCAGATCCTTGAACTGCGCCCAGCTGATGAGCTGCGAAGGCAGGAACTCGAGCTCGGTCCCGCTGAAGTCGCCGACGATGCCGCGGCCGGTCGCCTGCTGCCACCAGGACTCCGTCTGTCGGTCGAACATGACGAGATCGGAATGACGCAGGTTGCCGCTGACGCCGAGATCGAGCACCTGGCCGTCGACCGTCCGTGCGAAGACGATGCCGGTGTGGCATAGCGGGCAGAAGGTCACCGCCACCGGCACGCCGGCCACGGTGTCGTTCACGATCTCGTGCCAGATGAGGATCTGGATCGGATAGGCGCGCCACTCGTCACCGATGCCGAGGGCGATCAACGGCTCCTGATCCTCGAGCCAGTCGGTGCTCTGGATCGCCTGGAAGGCCGGGCCGTCGATGGCCGGGATGCCGTCCTTGCCCGGTCCGCCGCTGAGGAACTCGTTGAGCGGCACCTCGTGCCGGCTGAAGTCGGTCGACCATCCCGCGCTGCTCACGCTGAGATCGGCGCTGAGCAGGGGCGTGGCCGATCTCCCTGAGGCCGCGCTCGGCACGACCCCGACCGCAGCCGGATCATCGGTGGCGCGCGGCGCCGGATCCGCCGATGGAGAGCAGGCGGTCAGGGGGACGACGATCGCCAGCGATCCAAGCATCCATGCGCCGCGTCCTGGCCCTGTCATGCTGACCGGTGGTCGATGGGTGGAGGACT
>JACCYW010000402.1 GCA_013696275.1 Chloroflexota bacterium
TCGCCCTGGTCGCCGTTCTCCACGTCTGGTTCCTGGTCCTCGAGATGGTGATGTGGCGGAGGCCACTCGGTTTGCGCACCTTCGATCTCACGCCGGAGCGCGCCGAGCTGACGGCTAGCTTGGCCGCCAATCAGGGTCTCTACAACGGTTTTCTGGCCGCGGGACTCGTCGTCGGGCTCATCGCGCCCCAGCCGACGGGGTACCACTTCCAGCTGTTCTTCCTCATCTGCATGATCGTGGCCGGGCTGTTCGGGGCCGCCACCGTGTCTCGGCGCATCCTCTTCATCCAAGCGCTACCGGCGACACTCGCGTTGGCCGCCGTGATCCTCGCCGGAGGTTGACGGCTTCGCCCTCGTGAAGCGACCGATGGACCCGTGCTAACGCGGTGAGCGCGAGACGCCTGGTCGGGCTCGAAGAACGTCGTGCGCGTCTTGGGATGAGACATCGACTGGCACCAGACACGCAGGTTTCGACCGTCGCTCAGGCTGCGGCCTCTGTCGTCGTGCTCCACGCGACCGACTCCGCGAGCGTCTTCCTCCAAGCATGGGCGCGGACGCGCATACCGTCGCCGAGCGACATCGAGTGCGAGCTCTACGAGGATCGAAGCGCGCTGCGGATGCTCGCCATGCGGCGGACACTCTTCCTGGCGCCCGTCGGGGACGTCGCGATGATCCATGCGGCAGCCTCGCAGGCCATCGGTCAGATCGAGCGCCGGCGCACCATGGCGATGTTCGCCGAGGGCGGCGTCGGGCCCGACCCCTCGATCCTGCTCGACGAGCTGGAGGCGGTCGGGCTGGCCGCTCTGCGCGAGCGCGGCGAGGCAACGACCTCGGAGTTGACCGCACTCGACCCGCGTCTCGGCCAGAAGATCACCCTTGCTCGAGGAAAGGCTTACGAGGGCACCCTGAGCGTCTCCCAAAGGGTGTTCTTCCATCTGGCGCTTGATGCCAAGATCGGCCGTGGCCGACCGCGTGGCACATGGATCGCCAGTCAGTTCCGCTGGAGCCCGATCGAGCGATGGCTGCCCGATGGTATCCCGAGCCTCCCTGTCGACGAGTCGCGCGCTGAACTGGTACGGCGCTGGCTGCGTGCATTCGGGCCGGGCACCCGCAACGACATCAAGTGGTGGACAGGCTGGACCGTGGCCGCGGTGAAGCAGGCTCTGGCGACCGTCGGGGCGGTCGAAGTCGAGGTGGATGGAACAGAGATCGGCTATTTGCTGGCTGATGACCTGGAGCCCGTCGAGCAGCCCGCCTCCTGGGTCTCGTTGCTACCCGCGCTCGACGCGACGACGATGGGCTGGGCCACCCGTGACTGGTACCTCGGACCCCACCGACCGGCGCTCTTCGACCGCAACGGTAACGCCGGCCCAACCATCTGGGTCGATGGCCGCGTGGTCGGCGGTTGGGCCCAGCGCCGGAGCGGCGAGGTCGTGCCGCGGTTGCTCGAGGATGTGGGCACGGAGACGAAGCTGCGGATCGAGCGCGAAGCAGCGCGACTGGAGGGCTGGTTGGGACCGACCCGTGTCAGTGGCAGCTTCCCGACCCCGCTCGAGATAGAGCTCCGGGTCTAGGCTACGGCGACCGCGAAGTCGGGACCGGCGAGGACCGGTGCGCCGGTCGGATATCACGGAGGAGGCTAATGGCGACTGACACTGCTCTGGAGATGATGCGCGATGGCACGGGGACAGCGATGCTCGTCGTGACGACCCCGTATGTGACCGGCTTTCGGGTCATCGAGATGAAAGGCGAGGTGTTCGGCCTCGTGGTTCGCAGCCGCGGCCTGGGCGGCAATATCATGGCCGGCCTCCGGTCGCTGGGTGGCGGCGAGATACACGAGTACACCCAGCTCTTGGAGGAGTCCCGGCGGCAGGCGATCGAGCGCCTCATCGAGCACACGCGCCAAGTCGGAGCAAACGCTGTGCTCTCCATGCGCTTCGACAGCTCGAGCCTGGCTGACTACATGTCGGAGATCGTGGCCTACGGCACCGCCGCTATCGTCGCTTCGGACGGCGGAGGCGATACGCCCGTCGCCGACTGACCGCTCATCCGCCCCCGTCGCTCGAGACACTTGCGCCACCCGTCGGGCCTGGCTTCCGGGCCACGGCATGCTCGATGATGCCGAGGCTCGAGCGTGACAAGTGTTCGATGAAGAAGCCCTCACGGCGAAGATGCTCGAGCGGCTCGCGCAGCATGTGGTCGCCCTGGAAGCGGGATGTGAATATGTCGACCAGGCGCTCGATGACTCTGACCGAGCGGCGTGGACTCCGCACATGCTCCATGAGCAGGAGCTTGCCTCCCGGTCTCAGCACGCGTTTCGCCTCTCGGATGGCAGCTCGATCGTCCGGGATGGAGCACAGCGCGAGGCTGAAGATGACCGTGTCGAAGCGGCCGTCGGCAAGATCCAGCTTCTGCGCATCACCGACCGACAGGTCCACCTCACGCCCCAGCAGGACCGCCCGCTGCTTGGCTCGCCGAAGCATCTGCGGACTCAGGTCGATGCCGGTCAAGCGCACCTCTAACGGGTACTCGGGCAGATTCAGGCCCGTGCCTATCGCGATCTCCAGTACGTCGCCCTTGGCTTGGTGACCGATCCATCGGCGTCCGTCACCCAGCATGAGCCTCTCGAAGAGGCCCATCGAGCTGTCGTACGCGCCAGCCGACCGATCCCAGTATCGGCGCACCCAGTCGGTATCCCGGTCAGCCATCGTTGCCCGCCCCTGGACGACCGGGGCTCAGGCCTCCAGCACGCGCCGAAGGTCGTCCAGACTCCGTACCTCGGACTCCATCGTCTTCTGGACGGCACTGCCGAGCAGTAGCCGCCGCAGGCCCGTCAGCCGTGCGTCAAGGGAGAACGTCAGGCGGGTGCCACCATCGACTGCTTCGAAGTCGTACCGACCATGGGGCCGGACCGGTCCGGTGAGGGTCCGGAAGTCGAGCCGCACGTTCGGCTCGAAGACGGTGACCTCGAAGTCCGCGGCGATGCGTCGGCCCATCGGTCCTTTCACCCCTTGCGCGAACCCGGTACCGACCCCGTCGCCGGAGACCCGTTTGATATCGATGACGCTGGAGCGCCATTGCGGAGCTTTCTCGCCATCGGCGACGAAGGCAAAGACCGCCTCGACCGGGCGATCGACGGTCACGGAGTGCGTGGCTTGCAGCATCGGATGCTCCTGCTGATCCAGCCCGCCCGTCGACTGGAAGGTGGTTCAGCCAACCCTACACTCGACCCGCTGCGGCCGACCCGGATGCAAGCTGGGTGTCGACGACCGAAGGAACGGGTGTCAGCGACTGATGGAGCGGTAGCGGCGCACTCCCAGTGGGACGAAGATGGCGAGGATGATGGCGATCCAGATGAGGGTCAGCAGGATGGGCTGCTCGGCGGGGAAGCCGGTCGCGGCGAAAGGGTTGGGATTTCCCCACAGCTGACGCGTCGCGGCGGTGAGAGTGCTGACCGGATTCCACTCGGCGAAGGGCCGAAGCCAGTCGGGAAGTGTTTGCGTGGGCACGAAGACGTTGGACACGAAGGTGATGGGGAAGAGCACGGTGAACCCCACCTGTTGAGCCACTTCCACCGTTGGCACCGACAAGCCCAGCCAGACGCCGATCCACGACATGGCGAACGCGAAGAGTAGCAGGAGCCCGACCCCGGCCAGGAACTCGACTGGTCCCGTGCGCACCGTCCACCCAACCACCAGCCCCGAAAGCATGAGCACGATGAGGATGCCGCCGTTGTAGATGACGTCCGAGAGGGTCCGACCCGTGAGCACCGCAGACCGCGCCATGGGCAGCGAGCGGAAGCGGTCGATGATGCCCTTCGTCATGTCGTCGGTGATGCCGATGGTCGTGGTGGCCGAGGCGAAGGCGATCGTCTGGGCGAATATCCCGGGCATCAGGAATTCCTTGTAGTTCCCGCCGCCCGGCAGCGGGATGGCCCCGCCGAATACGAAGGCGAAGAGCAGGACGAACATGATCGATTGCAGGATGGCGAAGATGGCCAGCTCCGGGATGCGCGGGATGCGCCTCAGGTTCCGGCCCATCACGATGAGTCCGTCCCTCACGGCTTGGCCCACACCGCCACCCGGCGCCCTGGTGGAGAGTCGAGCGGTGGTCATGCTGGAGTCCTTCCGGCGGCTCGCTGTGCCGTGAGGCGATCCTCTTCGGTTACCGGTACCTGCTCGGCCGCATGACCGGTCAGGCTTAGGAAGACGTCATCTAGCGTAGGGCGACGAAGGCCGATGTCGTCGATCGGGATGGAGGCTTCATCCAGGTCCCGGACCAGCTGGACCAGGCGCTGGGCGCCCCCGTTGGATGGGATGGTGATCCGGCGGGTGTGCTCATCCAGTTTGTGACCGTCACCAAGCAACTGGGCCGCCTTGCCCATGTCAGAGCTGTTGCGAACGACGACTTCGATGCGCTCCCCACCGACCTGCGACTTGAGCTCGTCGGCGGTCCCTCTGGCGATGATCTTGCCGTGGTCCACCACGGCGATGGTATGAGCCAGGGCGTCTGCTTCCTCGAGGTACTGGGTCGTGAGGAGCAGCGTGACCCCTTCGCGTACCAGGCGGCGGATCACGTCCCACATGCCGAGCCTGCTCCGCGGGTCGAGGCCGGTCGTGGGCTCGTCCAGGAAGAGCAGTCGCGGCCGGCCGATGAGCGCACTGCCAAGATCCAGCCGCCTGCGCATGCCGCCGGAGTAGGTCTTGACCGTCCTGTTGGCCGCGTCCGTGAGCTCGAACTGCTCCAGGAGCTCGTCAGCTCGCTTCCTGGCCTCCGTGGCCGGCAACTGGTAGAGCCGTCCGAACATGGTCAGGTTCTCCCGCCCCGTCAGGTTCTCATCGACCGCGGCGTATTGACCTGACAGGCCGATCACCGAGCGCAACTCCTGGGCCTCCTTCACCACGTCGTAGCCGGCCACCGTGGCCCGCCCGGCGTCGGGGCGCAACAGCGTGGCCAGGATGCGCACGGTCGTCGTCTTACCTGCCCCGTTGGGACCAAGTAGCCCCAGCACGGTCCCTTCCTCGACGATCAGGTCGAGCCCGTCGAGCGCGCGGACCTCACTCTTGCGGGACTTGTAGACCTTGACCAGGCCTTCGGCCGTGATGGCATTCGTTTCGGGCATCGTTGAAGAACGTCCTTCGGATCGGAGTTTGTAAGGCTGGGGCCGCCCAGCCTACCCCGAGATGCCCGATGCTGCCGCGATTGACAGGCCAGCCGCCGTCAGCCGGCGCCGGTCAGAGCGCGCCGCGGGTTGTCGACCATGAGGCCCGCTATCACCTCGGCGGGGAACCCCTCTTCGGCCAGCCTCTGGCAGAAGCCGGTCTTGACGTAGGTGTATCCCGGCCCGCCCATGGCGGCCAGATCGGACCGCAAGCAGACGTCATGGGAGAGCAGGATGCGGTTCTCGAAACCGGCATCGACGAGCGCCCTTATCCAACCCACCCGCATCTCCGTGTCGTACTCGTTCCGGCCCTGGATGCAGTCGAATTGGACCCATGCTCCCTGACGCGCGAGGGCCAGGTGATACCCCGCATCAGGCACTAGGTCGCAGTGACCGATGATCACCCTTCCGGGGTCGACACCCTCCTCGGCCAGCAGATCCAGCTGAGCCACGCCGACCGGCCAGCGAGCAGCATGGGTGGTGATGGTCGCACCGGTGCGCAGATGTGCTCGAGCGGCGGCGCGGAAACAACGCTCCTCGGCGGCCGTGAGCCATCGGTCGCAGGCGATCTCGCCGATGATGCCCGCCCTGACATCGGTCCCATCGACGCCGACCTCCAGATCGCGCACGATCCCAGCGGCAAGCTCGTCGACGCTCAAGCGATCGATCTCCCTCCGGTCCAGGTAGGGCTCGCGGTAGTAGCCGGTGCCCATCACGATGCGCACGCCGGTCGCCAGACTGACCCGCCGCAGTGCCACCGGCTGGCGCCCCAGGCCGATGCTCGTGACATCCACCAATGTCGTGCCCCCGGCGGCCGCGAAACGGGCCACCTCCGAGATGGCCAGCGCCTCGTCATGCAGCAGCCCATCGCCGCGGTACTCGCGCATCAGGTCGATGAAGACGTGCTCGTGGGGCAGCACGACGCCCAGGTCCGCCGGCTCGACCGCGCCCGTCACGGTCATCACCATCGAGCTCATCCGGCCGGAGGCACGCCTGCATAGGTAGGCGTCGGAAGGATCGATAGACCGTCCAGCGGCCAGAAGCGGACCCACGCCCGGCCGATGACGTTGCCGACGCGGACCGTGCCGAAGCAGCGCGAGTCACGCGAGGCGGATCGATGGTCGCCCAGAACGAATATCTCGCCTGCCGGCACATTCCAGGCTGAATCGCCGCATGACGGCACGGTCGGCCCATCGCTCGCGACGTAGCCCTCCTCCAGCCGCACTCCATTCACCACGACGCCTCCCCCGGAGATCTCGACGTGGTCGCCGGCCGTACCGATGACGCGCTTGATGAACGGCGTTTCGTCGCGTCGCGAGCCAGGCGGCTGGAAGACCACCACATCGCCGCGCGAGTAGTCATCGAATCGCGGGGTCAACTTGTCTATGAGAAGGTGCTGGCCATCGTCCAGCGACGGCACCATGCTCTGCATCTCCACCCGGTACGTCTGCACCACGAAGGTCTGGACCACGAGGTAGATGACGATGGCCAGGATGGCAGTGGTCGCGAGTTCGATGAGTCCGGCCGTCAACCGCGAACCGGTCGACCGCGCCTCATCACTCACCGCCGCCCGCTCGCTCCCTGGCGCCTCCCGCTCCAACTCCGCCACGCACACCACCTCTGTGTAGCTGATCGGCGGTCACATCGGGGTCGCCGCACACGCCTAGCGTATCGGGGATCGGTCGCGACCGACTCGCAGTGGCTCCGAAGGCAGGCGTGAGGGTGCCCGGAGGGTCCAACGATCGCGCCGCCCGGCCCGACCGTCCGGCCAGCGGACAGCCCAGCCGGCAGACGCCCAGCCGCACGCCTCCAGCGGTCCGATCGTCCGGCCAGCGGACAGCCCAGCCGGCAGACGCCCAGCCGCACGGCTCCAGCGGCCCGATGGTCCGCTTAGCGAGCAGCCCGAACGACCTGCAGGGCCCACAGGTCGCGCAGCCCTTGGTCCCCCTCCATGCCGCCATAGAGAAGCAGCCGGCCTCGAGCCGGATCGGCTACGAGGGTCGCGTTCGACCGTGGCGCTGGCGGTCCGCCGGAGGGCTGGGCCGGATGCCAGCCCAGGCTGGTCAGGTCGAGCGTGAACATCGAGTCGAGCGGCGCACGTTCACGGTCCGCGCCGCCCAGGATATAGGCATCCCATCGAGTGCCGCCACCGCGTAGAGCTCGCGCGGCCCTGGCTCGGGACGAGGCTCCTGCGCCCACCTGCCCGTCCGTGCATCCAGCGCCCAAAGGTCGCCCAACGCCGGGACGCCGTCGGTCTGCCCGCCGTAGAGAAGGAGACGTCCCTCCTCGGACCAGAAACAATCGTGCAGGCAGCGCTTTATCGGGCGCTCGCCATCGACGCTCACCTCGCTCCAGCTCGCCGCCGTGAAGTCGTACGCTCGCGTGTCATCGAAGCGACCGGCGTCGGTGAAGCCGTGGCTGATCCACAGGCGTCCATCTGGGCCGACCGCCCCGCATGACCCGTAGCGAGGGGCAGGCACCTCCCCACCGTCAGGCAGCCGGCGCCAGACCCCGTCGGCCGGCTGGTACGCCCAGAGATCATTGAAGAAGGTGCTGCCTGCCTGGCCACTCCAGATGACCAGGCCGATGCCATCGACCCAGGCCGCGACATGGCCGAACCGGGCGGCCGGGCGGTCGCCACCGGCCTCGACGAGCGACCAGGCATCGGCGGTCAGGTCGTAGGCCCACAGGTCATCCGACGGTCCATCCGGGCCGGTCCCACCGAAGAGATAGGCGATGCCGCCGGCCGGATCGACCGTCCACGTGTGGTCGGAACGCGGACCCGGCGTGGATGGCCCGGTGTCGACGGGTCCGGTCCACACCAGCGCACTGGCTGGCGGCGCGGCCGAGTCGGTCGCCGCCGGCGCGGCCGGATCGGTCGCCACCGGCGCAGCGGGCGAGTAGCTGGGGCCGGGTCGGCCAGAAGCCGGTCGGCCCGTCTCCTGGCTGGGAACGTCCGTCGTGATCGTCGTCTGGCCCACTGAAGCACTGGGGCTCGAGCTACCGGTCGAGCCGCAGGCCGAGAGCAGCAGGGCCATGCTGGCCACCACGACGACGGAGATCCCGACCATACGGAGCATCATCGGCCGCTCTCGATGACAGGAAGGTGACGCGACTATGGGGCTATGGTGTGGCCGCACGAGCCGTGCGTCGAGTGGCGATCTGGAGGGGAGAGGGAGCCGTCCTGTGGTGCGCGAGTTCCGTGAGTTCATCCTGCGTGGTGATGTCATCGACCTGGCTGTCGGTATCGTCATCGGTGCCGCCTTCGGAGCGGTCGTGACGTCCTTCGTCGGCGACATACTGACACCTCTGCTCGGCC
>JACCYW010000425.1 GCA_013696275.1 Chloroflexota bacterium
CCTCGAGGTGCTCGCGCAGGCCATCGTAATGGTCCAGCCACCAGGCGCCGGTCGCCGGGATGACCAGGTATCGGGCCCCTTTGCGCTGAGCCTCCTCGACGAGTCGCACCGCAGCCTGGCTGTCGGCGGGGTAGTAGCCGGCCCACACCCCATCCGCGTCGCCGGGAAAGTGCCATAGCCGGCTGCCGTTGGCCGTCACGAAGCGCTCGTCGCCACGGCTGATGATGAGGGCCGGTTCCTCCGCGGGGATGTAGCGGTGCACGGCTTCCAGCACCTGCCCGACGAGCACGTCGTAGGCCTCGCTGGGCCTTCGCCCATACGGCGCCCACGCCTCTCCCCACTTTTCGCGGAACGCCCGCTGGTTATGGTGAAGGATGGCCTGGTACTCGCCCGTGCTCACCAGCTTCCCGAAGGACGCCTCGCCGAAGTGGTGGACGAAGACGTCCTGGGCACAGACCGACCGCAGACCGGCGGTCCGCAGCCGCGCCGCGTAGTCGTCGTCCTCCAGGAGCCCCCGACCGTAGCGTTCGTCCAGTGGCCCGATCGCCTCGTAAACGTCCCGTCGGAGCGCGAGGCAATACATGGCAAGCATCGGGAGGTCGAATGCCTGTCCCCGGTGGGCGGTCATCCACGCATCGGCGAATCCGAGGAGTCCCTGGTAGTCGTCATAGGCGGTATCCACTTGCGCCTCGTTCCCGATCCTGTTGGTGACCGGGCCTACGGCCCCGACCGACGGATCATCGAGGTGGCGAAGCAGGCCGGACAGCCATCCGGGCGGGACCAGCGTGTCGTTGTTGAGCAGCACCAGGTACTGGCCACGCGCCATCCTGAGACCCTGGTTCGTGGCGGCCGGGAATCCCAGGTTGCCTGGATTGAGACTCACCCTGACCCGTTCGTCGAGATCGCGCAGGCCCTCCAGGAACCCGGCGGTGCCGTCGGTCGAGCCGTTGTCCACGAGGACGAGCTCGAAGCTGGCCCCGTCGGTGTTCTCCAGGACGCTGGTGAGGCAGAGCCGGGTCAGCGGCAGGTTGTCGTACGTGACGATGACGATGCTCGCCACCGGATCGGCCCATGAACGGCTCAGGCTCGGCGCCGCCGGCGAGAGCTGCCGCGCGGTGCGCTCGGTGTCGGTGGGGAGCACCAGGGGTCGCCGTGATAGGGGCGTCAGTGCCAGGGTCCCGGGGATCGATGAGCGTCGACCTCGGCGTGAGAGCCCGACGGCGTGCAGGAGATCGCCGAGCACGATCTCGTGGCTGAAGTGGTCGCGCGCGACGGCCGAGGCGGCGCGCTCCTGGCGTGGGCGGTCCGCTCGGATCCGCTCGACCGCATCGGCCGCCTCGTCGAGCGTGGAGAACGGGAACAGCCCGTCGCCCGTCGGAAGATGGTTGCCGAAGCCCGTGTCCTGCGTGATGACGGGACGCCCCGCGGCGAGATACGTGGCGCTCCGGTCGCTGAACCAGCCGCTGCGCAAGCGTACGTTCTGGTCCTTGGCGACCGTGAACTCGCCCGCCGATGCCCGGATGTAGTCCCGGTAGATATCTATGTCAAGGGAGACCGAGAGCCCATCCACCACGCCCCAGCCGTGCGTCTCCAGCAACGTGCGGGCCTCATCGTCGACGCTGCTGAGCGCCAGCTCGAACGACTGGCCGGTCCGGCCCGGCAGATCGATGAACTTCATGAACTCGAGATGCTTGCTCCAGTGGTAGGTCTGGTCCAGGTAGGTCACCTCGCGCCATTCCTGCCGCCAGTTGCCGACCGTGGTGAAGACGTCCCGACGGGCGCGAGTATGCCCGTCCCACACATCGAGCACGACAGGCTGCCGAGTCGGCAGGAATCGGAAGCGATCGGAGAGCGGGAGCCCACAGTCGGGCTGGCCGAGGTTCTCCCCGAAGGTGAAGAACGCGACGTGCGGCTCCAGGAACTCGATGCTCGACGGAACGTCATGGGCCAGCTCCACCTGGAGCGTGACCGGGTCCGTCTCCAGGTAGACGAGCCGTCCGGTCGCCGCGTGCTCCTCGCGTGGCTGCGTCCCGCCATGCAGGTTGATGATGAGACACGCCTCTGCGTAGAGATGCTCGAGCCGCTCGGCGCTCATGCCGTGGAGCGCTCCGTCCGCGTGCAACGCCTGGTACGCCCAGCGGTCCTTCAGCCCGAACCGTTCCATGACGCCGGCGATGAACGCGGCGGCGCGGGCCGATCCATCGGTCTCCGCGGATTCCATGAACATCGACGGTGTCCGCGCGTGGGCCTCCACGTAATAGACCTCGTAGCCCAGGCGCTCCAGCCCGACCAGGTAGTGGAGCGTCTGCCAGACCACTCCGGCGACGGGCATCTTGGTCATCATGCCCAGGACGACGACCTTGTCGCCCCTGACCGGCGACGGGCTGCGGGCGCTCATGGCAGTGGGGTCACCCGGGGGCGCCTGCCCTCTCGGGCGGCGCGCTGCCGCACCTGCGCATCGTGCATCTTGTGATACAGACCGCTCTGGACGATGAGCGTCTCGTGGTCACCCTGTTCCACGACGCGGCCGTGATCCAGGACGACGATCAGGTCGGCGTGCCGCACGGTCGAGAGGCGGTGGGCGATCATGAACGTGGTCCGCCCCACCATGAGCCGATCCAACGCGTCCAGGATGACGCCCTCCGTGCGGGAGTCGACCGATGACGTGGGCTCATCCAGGATCAGGATGGGCGCGTCCTTCAGGAAGGCGCGAGCCACCGCGACGCGCTGACGCTCCCCTCCCGATAGCCTCGAGCCTCGCTCGCCCAGGATGGTCTCATACCCATCCGGCAGCCCCGAGATGAACTCGTGCGAGTTCGCCGCCTCCGCCGCGGCCACCACCTCTTCCATGCTCGCGTCCAACCGGCCATATCGGATGTTCTCCGCGATGCTCGCCGAGAACAGGAGCGGCTCCTGGAGCACGACGCTGAAGTGCTGCCGCAGGCTCTTCACGGTGATCTTCCGGATGTCGATCCCGTCGAGCAGGATGCGGCCGTCCTGTGGGTCGTAGAAGCGGGGCAGCAGGCTCATGAGCGTCGTCTTGCCGGCTCCCGTCGGCCCCACGATCGCGACCACCTGGCCCGGTTCCACGTCGATGGTCACGTTCCTGAGCGTCTCGAGCCGTCCGGGATACGTGAACGACACGTCCTTGAACGTGACGCGTCCCTGCGTCCGCTCCAGGGGCTGTGCATCGGGAGCGTCGCGGATCTCCGCCTCGGTATCGAGCAGCCCGAAGGCGACCTTGAGGTTGATGAGGTGCTCCTGGATAGTGCCCCCGGCGCCGGCGATGGCTTGCAGGGGGTTGTAGACCGAGGCCACGTACGCCATGACGATGAGCAATGTGCCGAGCGTCAGCCGGCCCTCGATGACCTGGAAGGCACCGTATCCCAGCACCAGCGCCGTGCCACCGGCCGTGATGACGTTGATGGCCATGGTGAAGAGCGTCTGGCTCACGGTCACTCGCACGCGCGCGTCCACCGCGCGGCGACCCTGCTCGGTGAATCGTTGGTGCTCGTACGACTCGCGCCCGAACGAGATGATGACCCGCAGCATCGACATCGCTTCCTGGATCATCGTGAGCGAGTGGCCCTCCATGCTGCGCACGTGCTCCAGCCGCGGCTGCACATGCGTGGCGTACCGCCGGATGGAGAACCACAGGAACGGGGCGATCGTCATGGAGAGCAGTGCAAGGGTCGGGTCGATCAGGTACGTCACGATGAACATGCCGATCAGCGTGATGATCGCCTGGGCGAGCTGCGGCACCATCATCGGGATCTCGCCCACCGCCGCGGACGAGTAGTTGATGCGATACATGAAGTCGCCCGTCCGCTGCCGGTCGTGGAACGTCAGCGAGAGCCGCTGCGCGTGCTCGAACAACTGGCTGCGGAACCGGAGGATCATGCCCTGCTCGATCTTCGTCTGGAGGTAGCTGTTCCAGACCGTCAGGCCGTTGTTGATGATGGCCACCACGAGCCCTGCCGTGACGATCACGACCAGGAAGAGGCCCTGATCCTGGGCGATGGGACCCAGCAGCGCCGCGAGCTCCGGCGGCGTCGGTTGCCCTCCGATCACGTGGTCGATGAGGATCTTGAAGACCCACGGATTGGCGAGATCCACCATCGCGTCCAGGACGAGGATGACCGACGAGAGCCCCAGGAGCCTGCGGTAGGGGCGCAGGTAGGGCAGGGTCCGCAGGGCAAGCTTCATGGCGATACCGCACGGACCGCGATGTGGACCGCCGACGCCGCGTCCATCGTCATCCGGGCGACGACCACCACGAACAGGAGCGCCAGCACGCCCGCGACGGACCATGCACCCTCAAGGGCGGCCAGGATGGCCAGCACTTCCAGGGCACCGCCGACCGCCAGCACGCCACTCCAGGGATGGGGCCAGACACGGTAGCGGATCAGCTGGCGGCCACCGCCATGCTCCTCGCAGGTCGCGAACAGACGAGCAGAGGAGAAGGCGCCGACACGGACCTCCAGATCCCAGCGGTCGTAGTCTCCCCCGCGGGCGACATGGACCCCATCGCGTTCGAGCCGTTCCTCGGCGCCGCGCAGACGCGCCTGCATCGAGTGCCAGTCCTCGCTCCACGAGACGATCTCACGGCGTCGCGGGATGGCGAACCCGCGGTCCCCTCGCCGGCGCCACGGCGTCAGGCCGGCCGAGAGTCGCCCTCGGAGCCGCGCGATCGATTGCACGATGATCAGCGCGAACAGCAACGCGCTCTCCCGTCGCCACACCCTGTGCCGCGCGGTGCTGGGATGTCGCCGGACGGTCCCCCAGGCGGCCGCCGCGGCGACGGCCAGGCTCGCTCCGGCGGTCATCGCGGCTCCGAGCAGCGCGACGAACATGGGCGACCATGCCAGCCCTAGGAAGCCGGTCAGGAGCAGGGCGAGTGACAGGAGGTGCCACTCCGGCAGCAGGGGAAGCGCCGAGAGGCGCATCTGCGGTTGGTAGACCGACTGGAACGCGGCGCTACCCCACGTCCCGTGGTAGACACGATCACGACCCCATGGTGCGGCCAGGACACCGGGCCCGTACAGCTGGCCTGGCCAGCTGATGTGGCCGAGCCGGTTGAACCGACCGGGCCACTTCCGTTCCAGGAGCCCTTCCGCTCGACCATATCCCCGTTGCTGGCGGGCATACGCGCGGACCGAGTCCCGCCGTCGGTGCCACACGACCGCCCCGGGGCTGAAGCCGACGGTCCACCCGCGCTCATGCACACGCCAGCAGACATCGACGTCGTCGCCTGCGATGCGGAACGAGGGGTCGAACCCGGAGATCGAGCGCAGGCGGTCCACCCGGAATGCCGCGTTGCAGCCGGGGATGTGCTCCGCCTCGTCGTCCGAGCGGAGGATATGGATGGGCCCCCCGGGCGCCACGGCGACCGTCGACGCCACCACGCCCCCATCGGCCGGGCAGATGTTCGGCCCGCCCACGGCGGCGTGGCCGGAGGTCATGAAGGTCCATGCCAGGTACCGCAGCCACTGGCGATCGGGCCAGGCGTCATCGTCGATGTACGCGACGATCTCTCCGGTGGCCACCGCCAGTCCTTCGTTCCGGGCAGCGCTCAGGCCCTGGTTCGCGGTGCGCACGAGCCGGAACGGGTATCCGGAGACGATGGCGGCCGTCTCGTCGGTCGAGCCGTCGTCCACCACGATGACCTCGAGATCGGGGTAGTCCAGGTCGGCGAGGCCGTCGAGGCAGCGCCCGATCGTGCGCGCTCCGTTGAAGCTGCACAGCACGACGGAGATCCGGGGCCACGACAAGCCCACCGGGAAGGGCACTTCACGGTAGGTCCGAGCCACGGCACCGAGCGCCGGCTTCGGCTCGCGTTCGCGGGTGGTCAGGCCGAAGTCCCAGTCCAGGACCTCGATGTCGCTCCTGGCCCACTCGTCGGTCCATGCGTACACGAAGGCGCCGGCGGCACCGCGTGCGAAGGCCGCTCGCACCTGCCCCTCGATCAGCGTTGCCTGCGCTTCGGTGCCGGCTCGGCGGCTGTCCAGCCCGATCTCGGTGAGCAGCAGTGGCTGATCCCCGGCCAGGTTCTGGAGCCGTCCCAGGTAGGCGTCGAAGTCGTCGACGCTCTCGAGATACACGTTGAATGCGACCAGATCCGCGGTCGGCGGGCGGAGGTACTCGGTGGAGGGGTAATTGACGTAGGTCACGAGCGCGTCGGGATCCTCGTCACGGACCACGCGGCAGAGCTGCTCCAGGAAGCGCTCCGTCCGCTTCACCCCGTGCCACCGGACGATCTCGGCGGGGACCTCGTTCCCGATCGCGAAACCCAGCAATGCCGGGTGCCCGGCGCATGCCCGGACCGCCTCGACGACCCGTCGCGTGATGGTGGCCGGGAGCCGGGGCGCGTCCAGGAATGCCACGTGCTGCTCCCAGGGGATGCCGACCAATACCCAGAGACCGTGGCTTCGTGCGGCGTCCAGGAACCAGCGCCGGGGCACGGAGTACAGGCGGACCGCATTGATGCCGTTGGCTGCCATCTGGGCAAGGTCGCAGTCGGCCCTCACGGGGTCATAGCCATCGTCACCCGGCCACCGGGCCCGGAACGTCCCGTAGGTCACGCCACGGACGTAGAGCTTCTCGTCGCCCACGAACAGGAACTTGCCGTCGACATGAGGACGGAGCGAGCCCGGATGAGGGCCCGCGATCGTGAGCGAGGCCGTCCGCGACGTCGTCTGGCTGGTGCGCTGCGACATGGCCTCAGGCATCGCTCGCCGGCACGCTATCCTGCGGCCACGGATGAACGTATTGGTGACCGGTGGCGCGGGCTACATCGGTTCGCACACCGTCAGGGCGCTGCTCGACCACGGGCACTCCGTGGTGGTCCTGGACGAGCGCCCATCCCGAGCCGGGGCCACGCTCGAAGCGGCTCATTGGGTCCAGGGAGACATCGCCGACACCACGCTCGTCCGGCGACTCCTGGTGGACCACGCGGTGGACGGCGTGATCCACTTCGCCGCCTACAAGTCGGTGGCCGGATCCATGCGCGAGCCGGAACGGTACTTCAGGAACAACGTCGCGGGGACGATCTCCGTGCTGGAGGCGATGGCCCTCTCCTCGACACGGTCGCTCGTCTTCTCGTCGACCTGCGCCGTGTACGGGACCCCCGAACGTTGTCCGGTCGACGAGTCCACGCCCATCCATCCGGAAAGCCCCTATGGCGCGAGCAAGGCGCTGATCGAGCAGATGCTTCCGTGGTTCTCCACCATCCACCGGCTTCGATGGGTCTCCCTGCGGTACTTCAACGCCGCTGGGGCGTCGCTGGACGCGAAGCTCGGGGAGGACTGGGATGAGTCCACGATGCTCATCCCGGCGCTGATGAAGGCGGCCCTGGGACGACGCGAGCCCGTGGACATCTTCGGCACGGACTACCCCACCCCGGACGGGACCGCCATCCGTGACTTCGTCCACGTCCTGGACCTGGCGGAGGCCCATCTTCAGGCCCTCGAGTACGTCGCGCGCGATGGCGAGTCTCGCGTCCTCAACCTGGGGACCGGGACCGGGAGCTCCGTGCTGGAAGTCCTCGAGATGGCCCGTCGAGTCACGGGCCGGGAAGTCCCGGTCACGTTCGTCGGAAGACGGGCCGGTGATGCGGCCGTTATCTGGGCCGACGCCACGAGAGCCCGCGAACTGCTCGGCTGGCGTCCACGATACGGGCTGACGGAGATCGTGGACTCGGCCTGGCGGTGGCATTCGTCCGGCGTCCAGGGCTGACTGCTCACCCGTAGGGCAGGCGGCCGCGCGCCTCTAGACCGGCTCCCCGATCCGTGTGTCGGCGAACGTCGCGATGGTCAGGCGCAGACCCTCGTCGAGGTCGACCCGGGGCCGCCAGCCATACCGATCGCGGATCTTGTCGATCACCGGGCAACGACGCTCGGGATCCCCCGGACGACGTTCGCTCGTCTGGATCGAGCCGCCTCGGCCCACGAGCCGGACGATGCTCTCGGCGAGCTCGCGCACCGTGATCTCCGCGGGATTGCCGATGTTGAACACCTCGCCGTCGATCGATCCATCCAGCAGGACGTGAGCCAGGCCTTCCACGAGGTCGCTCACGTAGCAGAAGGACCGGGTCTGCGAGCCGTCGCCGTGCACGATGAGCGGCCGCTGCTCCAGCGCGGCGCTGACCATCTCCGGGATGGCACGACCGTCATCGCGGCGCATCCGCGGGCCGTAGGTGTTGAACAGCCGGACGATGTTCGCGCGGATGCCGTACACCCGCCGCGCCGACCAGAGCAGCGCCTCGCCGAACCGCTTCGACTCGTCATAACAGGAGCGTGGCCCGTTGGGGTCCACGTTGCCCCAGTAGGTCTCCGGTTGCGGGTGGACGAGCGGGTCCCCATACACCTCGGAGGTGGAGACGAAGAGCAGCGACGCTCCGACCTCGCGCGCGATGTCGATCAACCGCCACGTCCCGAGCGAATTGGAGGCCATGGTCTCGAGCGGCAGCCGGTCGTAGTCCACGGGGCTCGCGGGCGAGGCGAGGTGGATGATGGCGTCCACGGGAACCGCTTCCATGTGCGAGATGTCCGCGTCCAGGAACCGGAATCCCGGGTGTTCCTCGAGCTCCTGGACGTTCTCGCGGCGCCCGGTGAGCAGGTTGTCAGCGCAGACGACCGAGTGGCCTCGTTGCAGGAGGAGCCGGCAGAGGTGGCTGCCGATGAAACCGGCTCCCCCGGCGACCAGGATCCTCATCCGACGGCGGTGAGTGCGGCGAGCGGCACCTTCGCCCTCACCGATCGCGGTCTCCCCATACCGATGTAGCGGAATCCGCTCCTCTCCGCCTCCTCCGGTCGCAGGAGGTTCCGGCCGTCGAACAGGACGTCGCCGCGCATCACCTCGCGGACCTGGGCCAGCGGGATGTCCCGGAACTCCGTCCAGTCGGTCAGGACCGCGAGGGCGTCCGCGCCGCGGGCCGCCTCGATGGGGTCGTCCAGGAGGGTCTCGCGCAGGCGCTCCGGCACCAGCTTGTGCGGCTGCGACGGATCGTACGGCCGCACGACGGCCCCCTCGTTCAACAGCAGCCCCACGACGTCCATGGCCGGCGATTCGCGCACGTCCTCCGTATCGCCCTTGAAGGTCAACCCCCAGACTGCGACCGTCTTCCCCTCCAGCCCACCGAGGGCCGCTCGGAGTGCTCGCACGGCGCTGGTCCGCTGCGCATGGTTGACCTGCTGCACGGCCATCAGCACCGGCGTCGCGACGCCGAGCGTCTCGCCCATATACCTCAGCGCCGCGACGTCCTTGGGCAGGCAGCTGCCGCCGAAGCCGATCCCGGGGTTGAAGAAGTGGCGCCCGATCCTCGCGTCGTGGCCAAGGCCTTCCAGGACCTGATCCACGTTGACGTTGAGCGCGTCACACAATCGGGCCACTTCGTTGATGAACGACACCCGCGTCGCGAGGAACGAGTTCGCCACGTACTTGATCATCTCCGCGGTGCGCAGGCCGGTGATCACCACCTCCGCCTTGAGGTCCCGATACAGGTCGGCGACCGCCATGGCGTCCCGTGACGAATGTGCCCCGATCACGATCCGATCCGGATGGAAGAAATCGTGCACCGCGTGTCCCTGCCGCAGGAACTCCGGATTCGAGACGATGCGCGGCACGGCCGCCGCCTCGGCAAGGTTCCGGCGCAGGATCCCCTCGATCGTCTCACCGGTGCCGATCGGAGATGTGCTCTTGTTGACGATGATCGGCTCGCCGCCGTTGATCGCCTCGGCGATCGAATGCGCGGCGGCGCGGATGTTCCGCAGGTCCGCGGCACCGCCCGGGGTCGACGGCGTATCGACCGCCAGGAAGATGAAATCCGCCGTCTCGACCGCCTCTTGGTAGGAGGTCGTGAAGGACAGGCGACCGGAGGAGACGCCACTGCTGACGAGCTCGCGGAGGTTCTCCTCGTGGAACGGGACGCGGTCCTCGCGGAGAGCGACGACGAGCTCAGGGCTCTTGTCGATGCCCGTGACCGTGTGGCCCAGTTGGGCGAAGCCGGCGGCCATGACCAGTCCGACGTGCCCACATCCCACCACGACGATGCGGCGGAGATCGGGCGGTCGATCCGATGCTTGCAGGCTGGGGTCGTCGGCGACCACCAGGATACGGGCTGACATCGATGGCCTCTTGAGGAGTTAAGGCGGGGTCCGCCACCGATGCTAACCGCGCCTGAGTGCCTGCCGGGTAGGTCGAAGGTCCCAGCGTCCATCGACATCGGACCCAGCTACCGGGTGACCCGCTCCGCCAGGACGCGCAGGCGCAAGAAGGACCAGAGCAGCCGGCCGACTGTCTAGCCGGTTCGCTCTCCGCCGGTGGTGCCCATGGACGGCGAATCGGGTGAGCGCGGCGTATCCGTACCCATCGAGCTGGCCGCGCTGAACCCACGATCCACGTAGTCGCCCACCCGCCGCGCGAGGTCCGTGAGCTCCAGGGGCAGGATGTACTTCGTAGACGGAGATGCGCCGAGTGCCTTGAGAGCTTCCAGGTACTGGAGGGTCATGGTCCGTTCGTCGACCGTGCGAGCCGCCTGGAAGATCCGTTCCAGAGCCTGGCTGAAACCCTCCGCCTCCAGGATCGATGACTGTCGGCGGCCCTCGGCGCGCAGGATGGCCGCCTGCTTCTCACCCTCGGCCACATTGATGTTCGACTGGCGCGCGCCCTCCGACTCGGTGATCACGGCGCGTCTGTTGCGCTCCGCAGAGAGCATCCGGTTCATGGCGTCCTGGACGTCCCGTGGCGGGATGATCTCGCGGATCTCCACGATGGTCACCTTGCCGCCCCAGCGCTCCGTCTGCTCGTCCAGCTTGGCGCGTAGCACCTCGTTGATCTGGTCGCGCTTGGAGAGGACGTCGTCGAGCAGGATGTCGCCGATGACCGCGCGCAGGGTGGTGGTGGCGATGCCCTGGAGCGCTCCGGCGAAGAAGGCCACGTTGACCACGCTCTTCAACGGGTCGATGATCCGCCAGTAGATCAGGAAGTCGATGTTGATGGGCGCGTTGTCCTTGGTGATGGCCGTCTGGCTGGGGATCTCGATGAACTGCTCGCGCAGGTCCACGCGCACCGGGCGGTCGACCAGCGGGATGAGGAAGACGAGGCCTGGTCCCTTGACCAGCCGGTCGCCGGTGCGCCCGAAACGGAATACGACCAGTCGGTCGTACTCGTTGACGATACGGATCGACAGGTAGACAAGGACAAGGACGACGACGGCGACTAGTGCGAGCGCGCCGATGGTGACCGGATCCACGAACCCCTCCCTACTAGGTACGCTCTATGGTCACACAGCCACGCTGGCGCCGTCGGCCGGCCGGACGAGCAACGTCAAGCCATCCTGACCGACCACGGTGACCGGCGTGCCGCGCTCGATGGCCGAGCCGTCCACCGTGCGCGCCGTCCACTCTTCTCCGGCAGCGTAGACCGAGCCGAGTGGCGCCAGGGGTCGCCGCACCGCGGCGGCCGTGCCGACCGGCAGTTGCGGACCGCCCGATGTCAGCCCGATAGCCATCGGCGCCAGCCTGTGGGTGCGCACGGCGAAGTAGACCACCACCCCGATGAACGCCGCCGTAAGGGCGGTCATGGCCACGATGATGGGGGTGGCGACGGCCACGTCAGGCGCGGCCGGATTGCCCGGTTCTGTGTACAGGGCGGCGGCGCCCAGCGCGAAACAGACGATGCCGGCGATGGCCAGCAGGCCATGACTGGTGACGGTCAGCTCGAGCACGAACATCACGATGGACAGGCCGATGAGCAGCAGGCCGCCTATGTTGAGCGGCAGGCTGCCGAACCCGATGAAGGCGAGGATGAGCGCGATGCCGCCCAGGATGCCGGTAACGAAGTTCGGGTTCTGAAGCTCGAACAGGATGCCGTAGAAACCGACCGTGAAGAGGATGAAGGCGATGTTCGGATCGGTCAGGATGTGCAGGAACTGCTGGAGCGGGTTCATCGGCAGCTCTTCGGTCGGCGCGCTCGCCGTCTGGAGCGTCACCGGAGCGCCGTTCACCTCTACCGTTCGCCCGTCGAGCTGGGTCAGCAGCTCGGGCAGGCTGCCCGCGGCCAGGTCGACCGCGCCGGCGGTGAGCGCCGCGTCGACCGTGTAAGAGGCTGCATCTCGGACGGTGCTGACGGCCCACTCCACCGGCCGGCCGCGGGCCTCGGCGATGGCCGTGATTGAGGCGATGGCATCGTTCAGCACCTTGGCCCCCAGGTCGCCTTCGATGTCCTCACCCTGCCCGCCGACCGGCGTGGCCGCCCCGATGTTGGTTCCTGGTGCCATCGCCGCCACGTGCCCTGCGAGCGTGATGAAGGTGCCCGCAGACGCGGCCTGCGCACCCGCCGGTGCGACCCACACGACGACCGGCACCGGCGCCTCCAGCAACGTCGAGACGATGTCGCGCGTCGCGTCCAGGGCTCCACCCGGCGTGTCGAGCCTGATGATCACCGCTGCTGCGCCATCGCGCTGAGCTCGGGCGATGCCATCGCGGAGGTAGCCGGCCATGACCTGGTCGACGATGCCGGTGGTCGGCAGCACGTAGACCGTGCCCGGTGCGGCCACCGCCCGCGCCGGCGTGGCCAGGAGGAGCAGCAGGCCGACGAGGAGCGATGCTGCCTGGAGCGGCGCGAGCAGGCGAGTCAGGGCGTTGGCGGTCATGACGCTGGCGGCATGATCATCGCACAGCCAGTCGCTCTGCTCGACGCAGGCGATGTGCGGTGCCCGCCTGGTTCGCATCCAGCGCGCGTCTGTGCTCGCCGCGGTGCCCGCCTGGTTCGCATCCAGGGCGCGTCATATCCAGGCTGGGTCGTATCCAGGATGGGTCAGGTGGCGACCCATCCCACCGGAAGCGGACAGCCATAGGCGAACCATGTGACCGCCCCTTGCATACGGAAGGGCGCTTTGCACAGTCGAGTGCATGTGCGGCTGCGTGATCATGGCATTTTCGGCACGATCATGCGCTCCGTGCGGGCGTATCCGCCATCGCTCAGGGTCGGGGACCCGACGCTCTTCGGCCGTCGGTGGGATGGGTCGGACCGCGACCCAAGTGAAGCGCCGAGCGGCCGGCCCGCGACCCAATGCGGTCAGGTGGGCCGGCCGACCACCCAGGTGATCGACGGGGCCGGGCGCCGGCGTCCGCAGCTGCCTGATACCGGCCCACACTTCAAAGCACTGGATCGAGGCGGACGCCTGCCGTGCGCTCGGTCAGGTAGTCGTAGACCAGGCTGCTCCAAGTCTCCAGCCGCTCGTACACGCGCAGGATCTGGAGCGGCGCCACGAACGAGCCCTCCAGCTTGTCAGTCTCCCGGATGGTGACCGCCCGCCCGGCCGCTTCGGCGCTGTAGACGATGCCCAGGTGGACCGCACCCACCGGGTCGGTGTCGTCGTTCAGGAGACCGATGAGCCGGAATCC
>JACCYW010000460.1 GCA_013696275.1 Chloroflexota bacterium
GGCGTGAGCGCCTCGCCGAACAGGATCGTCGCCAGCGTGATGGTGTAGATCGGCTCGACCGTGCTGACCAGCGAAGCATTCGCCGCGCCGATGCGCTTGGACCCGGCATAGAAGGTCGTGATGGCGAGGGCGGTGCTGACCAATCCGACCCCCAAGAGCGGCAGGACGGCCTCTGCCGGGAGGTCCATCGGTGAGGTCGGTCTACCGGTGGCGAGACCGGCGAGCCACCAGATCACCCAGGTCGCTGTGGTCATGAGTGCGACCGCAGGCGCCGGGTCGGTCGATTCGGGCGGCAGGGCTCCGGCAGATGCGATGCGCCGCTCCGTCTCGGACCGTTCCCCGCTCAGGCGTGCCGAGAGGATGATCCAAACGGCGTAGATGATGGGCGACGCGATCGTGAGTACCAGCCCCAGCAGCGGCGGGACACTGCCAGCCTGGATGCCACCGACCGCCAGTCCGACCCCGAGTGTGACGATCCCCAGCGCCATCCATGCCCGTCGACCCTCCAGCCGCCGCCCGAAGCGAAGTGACAGCACCGCCACCAGCGCCGGGTAGATGTAGACGATGAGCGCCGCCAGCGAAGCGGGGACCGTCTCCAGCGCCGCGAAGTAGGTGCCGCTGTTGCCGACATAGAGGCAGCCCAACGCCAGCAGCACCGCGGCGCGTCGGCGTGACAGCCGTCTGAGCGCCCGCCGGTGCGCGGGGATGACCAGGAGCCATATCCAGGCGGCGATGGCGGCGATGAGGAATCGCCAGGCCAGAAGGGTCAGCCAGTCGAGCCCGGATGCGTATATCGGCTTGGCGAACAGTGCGCCCGACCCAAAGGCACAGGCGGAGACCACGATGAGGACGACGCCTATCAGGCGCTTGCGTTGGGAGAGGCTCGCCGCGGCACTCCGGGAGGTCACTCGGCTGATCCTACAGTCGCCCTAACGGTTCTAGCGCTGGACGGGACGACCGATGGCGCGGGCGTGCGATCCGCGCGCGTCACACCACGCTGCGCGCGTCACACCATGCCCGAGCGGACGTTGCGCCAGATGGGCACCGGAGAGCCATCGTCGCGGCGCTGAGCGGCCAGGACGTGCCACCGAGCCGTGCCATGTCGCAGCTGGGCACACACGGAGCGATCGTGGCTCGCTGATGCCCATCTGCCACGAAACCCAGCGCGGCCGAACAAGGGCGCGAGCGGGTCACGCGTGAGCGGCGGTAGAATCGGATGGCCACGCGCTCGCGCCCGCCAGCCCAGGGCCAGCCGGCGCGGCCCAGGCACCGCAGCGCCACGCAGCACCGACCCCGGAGGCACGAACCAAACTGGTCATCAAGAGTCCCACCCAGACAGCCGATGGAGTCTCTCGCGCTGAGCTCAAGAGCGAGAGCATCAAGTCGCTCAGCCTGCACGATCCGACCATCATCGAGTCCGGCACGTCCCTCTCCGATGCTCTCAGCGCTATGCGTGACTGCCACGGTGAGCCGATCCTGGTGACCTCTGGAGGACGCCTGGCGGGAGTCCTGACCGAGCGTGACGTGCTGATGAAGGTGCTGGGGCACGATCTCGATCCAGGCACCACCAAGGTCGACCGGGTGATGACCGCGGATCCAGATGCGTTGTCACTCGACTCGACGGTCGGTGAGGCCCTGGAACACATGGACAGGGGCGGTTTCCGGACGGTCCCGTTGGTCGATGACGCGTACGCCATCACGGGCATCCTGCGTCAGGAAGACATCGTGGCCTTCGTGGCCGAGGCCTTCCCGCAGGAGATCCTGAACCTGCCGCCGCGGCCGCATCAGGTGATGGACGAGGAGGGCGCGTGACGACCGAGGCGGTCCGGCAGACGGAAGACCGGGTCCAGGAGCTGGAACGGGTCACCATCCGCTTCGCTGGCGATTCCGGCGACGGCATGCAGTTGACGGGCACCCAGTTCACCCGGACCTCGGCCGTGTTCGGCAACGACATCAGCACACTGCCCGATTACCCGGCCGAGATCCGCGCTCCAGCCGGCTCTCTGCCTGGCGTTTCCGGCTTCCAGTTGAGCTTCTCCTCGAGTGAGATCCACACGCCCGGCGACGAGCCTGACGTGCTGGTCGCGATGAACCCGGCGGCGCTCAAGACGAACTTGGGTGACCTGCCAGCCGGCGGCGCGCTGATCGTCAACCAGGATGCCTTTACGCAGCAGAACCTGAACAAAGCGGGCTATACCAGCCACCCCCTGACGGATGGCTCGCTCAAGCCCTACAACGTCTTCGAGATCCCCATCAGCACCCTCAACGCCAGGGCGCTGGAAGGCCTCGAGATGACCAACAAGCAGGTCGACCTGACCAAGAACTTCTTCGCGCTGGGCATCATGTTCTGGCTCTATGAGCGCTCCATGGACCCGACCCTGCGCTGGATCGAGGACAAGTTCGGTGCCAAACCGGTGCTCGCCGAAGCGAACCGCCGGGCGCTGAAGGCGGGCTACGCTTTCGGCGAGACGACCGAGATCTTCCACACCCGCTACGTCGTCCCGCCGGCCCATCTCGCGCCAGGCACCTATCGCAACATCACGGGTAATGAGGCGACGGCGCTGGGTTTCGTGGCCGCCAGCCACCTCGCCGGTCGCGACCTCTTCTACGGCAGCTATCCCATCACCCCGGCCAGCGACATCCTTCACCAGTTGTCGGGGTACAAGAATTTCGGGGTACGAACATTCCAGGCCGAGGATGAGATCGCCGCCGTCGGGGCGGCCATCGGCGCCTCCTATGGCGGAGCGATGGGCATGACCGCCAGTTCCGGCCCGGGCATCTGTCTCAAGTCGGAGGCGATGGGTCTGGCCGTGATGGTCGAGCTTCCGCTGGTGGTGGTCGATGTGCAGCGCGCCGGACCAAGCACCGGCATGCCGACCAAGACCGAGCAGGCAGATCTGCTCCAGGTGCTGTTCGGCCGTAACAGCGATTCGCCCATGCCGGTGGTTGCCCCAGCGACGCCGGCCGAATGCTTCACCTACGCTGTTGAGGCGTGGCGCATCGCACTCAAGTACATGACCCCCGTGGTCTATCTATCGGACGCTTTCCTGGCCACCGGTGCCGAGCCGTGGCGCGTGCCAGAGGTAGCCGACCTGCCCACCATCGGCGTCGAGAACCACACCGACAAGGCCACCTTCTGGCCCTACGCGCGCGATCCGGACACGCTGGCGCGGCCGTGGGCGGTGCCGGGAACGCCGGGGCTGGAGCATCGCATCGGTGGCCTCGAGAAGGCCGACGTAACCGGCAACGTCAGCTATGACCCCGACAACCACCATCGCATGCAGACGCTGCGCGCCGCGAAGGTGGCCGGCATCGCCAACGATATCCCCGATCTCCAGGTCCACGGCCCGTCTGAGGGCGAGTTGCTGGTCCTTGGTTGGGGCTCCACCTATGGTGCCATCAGGAGTGCCGTGGAACGCCTCCAGGCGGATGGTCGGTCGGTGTCGCATGCCCATCTGCGGCACCTGAATCCGTTCCCTCGCAACACGGAGGAAGTCCTGCGCAGCTTCCATCGCGTGCTCATCCCGGAGATCAACCTGGGTCAGCTGCTGCTTCTCATCCGGGGCCGCTTCCTTATCGACGCGGTCGGCCTGGACAAGGTGCGGGGCAAGCCCTTCCGCATAACCGAGATAGAGGACGCGGCCATCCGCGTCCTGGCCGGAGAGAGGATCCCATGACCGACGCGACGGCCACGCTGCCCAGCCCGCCCACATCGACCAAGCTCACGCGCAAGGACTTCGTCAGTGACCAGGAGGTGCGTTGGTGTCCGGGCTGCGGTGACTACTCCATCCTGGCGCAGACCCAGAAGGTGATGCCGGACTTCGGTTACCCCAAGGAGAACATCGTCTTCATCAGTGGCATCGGCTGCTCGGGTCGGCTGCCGTACTACATGAACACCTACGGCTTCCACACCATCCACGGTCGGGCACCCACACTGGCCACCGGGCTCAAGGCAGCGCGGCCGGACCTCATGGTGTGGGTCATCACCGGCGACGGCGACGCATTGTCGATCGGCGGCAACCACGTCCTGCACTCGATGCGGCGGAACGTGGATATCCGGATGGTGATGTTCAACAACCGCATCTACGGGCTCACCAAGGGCCAGGCCTCGCCCACCTCAGAGCTGGGCAAGCGCACCAAGTCGACGCCGGCCGGGACCATCGACCATCCGGTCATGCCGCTCTCCTTTGCCCTGGCCGCAGAGGCGACCATGGTGGCCCGCTCGGTGGACACTCACACGGATCACCTGCAGGCGACGCTGGAGCGGGCCGGGCGCCACAAGGGCTCGGCGTTCATCGAGGTACTCCAGAACTGCAACATCTTCAACGACGGCGCCTGGCGTGACTTCACCGACCGAGAGGTGCGTGAGGATCGCACCCTGGTCCTGCGCCATGGCGAGCCGATGATATTCGGCAAGGACCGGGACAAGGGCATCCGCCTCTCCGGCATGCGGCCCGAGGTCGTCCAGCTCGGCGGCGACATCAAGGAAGAGGATCTGCTGGTCCACGACGAGCAGGCGGAGGATCCCACCCTGGCCTATCTCCTGTCGCGCATGTGGTGGCCGGACTTCCCGGTCCCGGTGGGCGTCCTTCGGGCCGTCCAGCGACCGACTCATGACGAGCTTCTGCAGGGTCAGATCGATGACGCCGTCAGGCGCGACGGCAAAGGCGATCTAGGCGAGCTCCTCTTCGCTGGCGAGACCTGGACGGCCAACGAGGCGTGATCTGCGCGATCTGCGGCTTCGAGAACCTGCAGGGCGACGATTCGTGTGCCAATTGTGGCGCCGACCTGCGAACGGTCGATATCCCCCAGCCGAGCGAAGCCTTCGAGGCCCGCCTGGTGCGTGAACACCTCGATGCCGTGGGGGCAGAGCCGCCCATAGCGCTGAGCCGCGACACTCCGGTGGCCGAGGCCATCACGCGGATGCAGGAGAAGCGCAACGGATGCGTGGTGGTCACCACGGACGGGCAGCTGGTCGGTGTCTTCACCGAACGCGATGCGCTCCTGAAGCTGGCCGGACGGCCGCTCGACGGCATCACGCTGGCTGACGTGATGACGCCAGACCCAGTCATCCTGCGGCCGGATGACAGCATCGCGGTGGCCATCCACAAGATGGCCGTCGGTGGCTTTCGGCACGTGCCGCTGGTATCTGGCGGCCGACCTGTCGGCGTCGCGACCGCTCGGGACCTGCTCCGCCATATCGAGCATCTGCTTGGCTGAGAGTGACCCGTCAGGCACGGTCCTCGTCCTGGCCGATGACCTCATCTGGGCATCCCGGCTGATGGCTGCCGTCCAGCGCGCGGGAGCCATCGCCGTGCGCTTGTCGAGTGCCGCTGAGCTGGAGGCGGCACTGGCGGCGGATGCCGGCGCGGAGCTGGATGCGGCCGACGAACGAAGGGTGGCGGGCGTGGTGGTCGACCTGAACGGCCGACGATATGAGGGTGCCGCCGCCGTGGCCAGGGCGGTGGCCGCTGCCAAGCCGGTCATCGCCGCTGCCCAGCACGATGACCAGCCGACTCGGCGACTGGCACTCGACGCCGGTGCCCAGCGCGTCTTCTCCTACGCCAAGATGCATTCGGATGGTGAAGGTGTGGTCCGCCGTTGGCTGGGCGCTTTATGAGCGGATCGCCGGCAGCGGCTGGTTCGGTTCCCGCTGAGCGGTACGCGCAGCGCATCGCCCGTGCCCAGGCGGAAGCGTCTGAGCAGGGTGTCGCCGCCTTGCTCATCGGCGTCGGGTCGGACCTTCGCTGGCTGACCGGCTACGCGGCCATGCCGCTGAAGCGCCTGACCATGCTGGTCGTACCGGCGAAGGGGGAACCGACCATGGTCGCGCCGCGCTTGGAGATCCTCGCTGCGCGCGCCTCGACGGCGGTCGGCGCCGGGCTGGTCACGCTGGCCAGCTGGGAGGAGACGGACGATCCCATCCAGCTCGTCGCCCAGCAGCCGGCCGTGCGTGTGGCCGCCGAGCGGGGCGGTCGGCTGCTTGTCTCGGACAGGCTGGCGGCGGCCTTCTTGTTGCCTCTGTCCGAACGAGTCGCGCCGGCTCGCCTCGGTCTGGCGACGGAGGTGCTGGGGCGCCTGCGTGCGGTCAAGGATGCCGACGAAGTGGGCTTGCTACGGCGCGCGGCACAGGCCGCTGACCGGGTCGTGGCCGGCATCATCGGCGGCCGCCTGGTCGGCCGGACCGAATCGGACGTGGCGCGCGAGGTCCGCACCAGGCTGGAGGACGAGGGCCATTCGGAGGCCGCCTTCTGGATAGTCGCCAGCGGACCGAACAGTGCCTCGCCGCATCACGATGCAGGCGACCGCGTCATCGCTGCCGGGGAGCCCATCGTGCTTGACATCGGCGGGCGCATAGAGGGCTACGGGTCGGACATCACGCGCACCATCTGGGTCACCGGCGGCCACGCCGAGGGCGGCCCTGACGACACGTATCGGGGACTCTTCGCGGCCCTTCAGGAGGCGCAGGAGCAAGCCAGTCGTGGCGCAGTCGCGGGTGCGTCGGCACAAGACGTGGACGGCATCGCGCGGCGGATCATCAGCAACGCGGGCTACGGCCAGGATTTCATCCATCGGACAGGTCACGGCATCGGCCTCGACGGGCATGAGGATCCGTATCTGGTGGCGGGTAACGAGCAGCCTCTGCGGCCCGGTAACGCTTTCAGCGTGGAACCGGGGATCTACCTGGAGGGCCGCTACGGGGCGCGCATAGAGGACATCGTGGTCTGCACCGAGGGCGCTCCCGATGTGCTCAACCAGGCTCCGCGGGCGCTGGCCGTGGTGAGCGGCGCGTGATGTATCATCCCGGCTTCGACCTCGGTGTCACCGCCGCAGTCGTTTCGACCATCGCCCCGATCGTCAGCCGGCGGGCACCTACCGCCGAGTCAGGCAGCCACAAGATGCGGACCGCGACGAGAGCATGAGCCGTCGCTACGCACGCCG